>CALIRN010000270.1 GCA_938042265.1 uncultured Eubacteriaceae bacterium | reverse complement strand
TCATATTCGTTATCCCTTACATATTTATAAAGATATGCCTGATTTACGTTTATTCGGTCAAGTACATTAATCCTGTTATTTTCAATATACTTCTTAATTTGCATTTCATGCTGTCTGTAAAGCTCCTCCTTTTCAAAGGGTCTTGCTTTGGCAAAGTCACGCTCGGACCAGGCATTCTGCAAGGTGATGAATACTTCCTTAACCCAGCTTATAAACTTGTCGTTGCTGTAATTAGGGTCAATTTTGCGTATTTCATCAACTATTTGGCTGGTGTTGTCGGTAAGGCTTGTATTCTTGGCAGAACTGTCTCCTGAAGGTCCTCCGCCTCGCTTGTTAAAGTAAATAACAATAATTATTATAATAATTACCGTTATAACTGAAAAGGGATAAAGACCGCCGCCTCCAGAACCGTCGCTGTAAACATAATATCTGTCATTATCATTTCCATAGTCCCAGTCAGAGTCACCACCGTAATCCCAATCGGAGCCGCTGTCATAGTCGTTAAAATCACCCAGATCTGCAATTACGGGTACGGCAGGCGCCAGTATGGTTATACAAAGTATAGTTAGTAATAAGTATAATATTTTCTTCATACAAAAGCTCCTTTAGCTGCGGGGTTTTCCACACTCGGTACAAAATTTGCCCGTGTTTTCGGTTCCGCATTCACATTTCCATTCTGCCAAGGGCTTAGGTTTTCCGCATTCGGTACAGAATTTCCCCGTATTTTCTGTACCGCATTCGCATCTCCAAATGTTGGAAACAGGTTTTGGCTTTCCGCACTCGGTACAGAATTTACCCGTATTTTCCGCTCCGCATTCACATTTCCAACTGTCTGCTGAAACTGTCTGCGCCTGATTGCCGTTCATTTCAAAGAGCTGAGCTGCATTCATACCGCCCTGTTGCATTGCCATACCCATACCAAGAAAGCCCTGCATAGCTCCCGAGGAGTTTGAAGCTGCAGCCTCCATAGCATTAGCCTGTGAGGTACCAAGCCGTGAACCAAGCATCTGTGGATTTGTATATACTCTTGATTCCTGAAACTGGTTAATCTTTTTTGAGCTTTCCTCATCAACGGTGATAGAGGCAAAAGCAACAGATACAACCGAAATACCTCTGAGTTCATTCCATTCTGCAGTAAGCTCCTTATTTACCTCGTCACCTATTTCCTTTGTAAAAATAGGCAATTGGTCGTATGCAATGCCTTTTAAGGCAATTCTGCCGAGGGCAGGCTGTAAGCTTTCCTGTACTTCGCTTTTCAACTGGTCTTCAATGGTAAGCTTACTGAAGCTGTCCTTTACATTTGCGCAAACATTTGCATAAAACATAAGAGGATCTGTTATTTTGTAGGAATAAGTACCATAGCCCATAATTTTAACGGTAAAGTTAAATTCACTATCACGGAAGGGAACATTGCCTATGCCTATTTTATTATTCATAATTTCCTTGGTATTTACAAAGTAAACACGCTGGTCGTTTTCAGGCTGGCCGCCGTAGGTAAAACGCTTTCCTACCTTTTTAAAGCTGTCGGCAAGACCTGAAAAGCCTGAGTCAAAAAGTGACGGCTCCGTGCCTGTGTTATAGGTATAGGCTCCGGGCTCTGAGGTAAAGTCGACTACTTTGCCATTTTCCACAATAAGCATAAATTGCCCCTCATTAACGGCTATTTTACTGCCGTTGGTAATAATATTGTCACTGCGTTTCGTATTGCTTCCCCCTGTAATACGCACCTCCCCCTTTTTAATAAGGATATCGGCATCCATTGCATCGCAGTAAATATATTCCTTCCACTGGTCAGCAAGGGTTGTATTAATTGAATCCAAAGCTGCTTTTATTAATCCCATTTTACTTCCTCCTAACGGATAAAATATGTATATAAATATACTGTTTATATGATAACATAACAGTCACAGGTTTTCAACAAATCATTGCGTTAAAATTATTTTGTATGTAGGGTATTGACTATTTTAATGAAATATATTATCATTTAATAATAAATATCGTTTACAAAGGGGGGATTTTTATGAATGATTTAATTAATAATCTTAAAAGCAATAATCTTAAGGTAACGCCGCAGCGCCTTGCCATATACGGTTATCTTATGTCAACAGATAAGCATCCTTCGGCAGAAACAATATATAATGATTTAAAATGCGATTATCCAAACATGAGTTTGGCAACCGTCTATAAAACGGTTGCATCGCTTAAAAGTGCGGGGCTTGTTATGGAGCTTAATGCGGGAGAGGATAACTTCAGATATGATGCAAAAACGGTGCCTCATGCACATATTGTATGTAACGTGTGCCACAGGATTGACGATTATTTTGGTGAAACAATGCAAGAGGATATAGCAGAAACAGTAGAGCAAAAGACAGGCTTTGCCATAGACAGCAGACAGGTTTATTTTTTTGGCTTGTGTGATAAATGCAGGGAAAGCAATTATTAATTAAAAACAAAACCTATTTATCTGCACAAAACCTCAGGTTTTAAATTGGCATCGGAACTGTTATTTTTTAATTAAATTATAACTTGTAAAAATCTGCATTTTGTAATATAATACTCTATACAAAATGCAGATTTTTTTACATTTTTTATTGGAGGATTTTGGTATGGAAAATAAATTTCATGGATTTACTCCTCAAAATGTTAATATAAGTAAGGCTCTTGCCTTTGTTGACGATGATATGAATTTTGTAAATTGTATGGAAAATTTTCATCGTTTTCTTGGTGTGCAGAGAGAACATGAATGTCTTTACAATCTTATCTGCGAGGCTGACGCTGTCAAACTTAAGGAGATGCTTGCAGACATTACTGATAACGGATGTATATGCTTTCAAACAGAAATGTGCAGGATTGATGGAAAGCGGCGGGGAGTTTCACTTAAAATCACACGTTTGCCATACAGTGATAAAGCTTATACATATTCTGTTGAACTGCTGGACAGTGAAAATTGCCATGATTATATTTATGATCTTGAATTTAAAACAGTTAAATATAAAAAAATTTTGGAAAATCAGGGTAATATGGTTTTTGAATATGATGCTGACTGCGATGAGCTTAAAATATTTTCTCTTAAGCCGGTGGGTGAAGAGGTTATTTTTACCTGTACGTTGCAGAACTTTCAGACATATATTCAGACAATGGATTTATCTCAGGAGGATAAGGAAAGGCTTCTGCTATTCTGTTTATCACTTAAAAATAAAGACAGCTACATAGAGTACGTATTTTCAAAAAATCCTTTTGACAGTAATGCAGAAGACGGTGCGGTTATTATAAGAGGCAGCAATACTTTATTAAGCGAAAAGCGAGCCATTTGTGTGGGCAGTATTAATACATATACCACAGGTGAAGGGGGCTGTGCTTCTGCAGCTGACAGCGTGGATATGATGACGGGGCTTTTAAATAAAAAGGCTATATTAAATCTGGCAAGGACAGCGGTAGAGGAAAAGAAATATAATCAGGTTTTCCTTGTTATGATTGATTTGGATAACTTTAAAATGGTAAATGATAATTACGGACACATGATAGGAGACAAGGTAATTAAAAATATTGCCGATATACTTAAGCTTAATGTTAAGCAGCATGGTTGGACAGGTCGTTTTGGCGGTGACGAATACTTTGCCGTACTGTATGATTTAGGCGGTGAGGGTGATTTAAGGGCAATTTTAGGTTCCATAATGTATAATATAGAAAATTGTTACAGAGATAAGTTCGATGGATTTAATCTTTCCTG
>CALIRN010000269.1 GCA_938042265.1 uncultured Eubacteriaceae bacterium | reverse complement strand
AAATTTTATCTAGTAATTCTTTATTATTTAAGAAGTATTCATATTTTTGTTGGATAGGGATAATTAAGTTTACAACACTATCGGCAACTGCTTGTTTAAATTCACCATAGCCAATGCCCTTAAATTCTTGTTCTAAAGTTTCTATTGTTCTTCCTGTACAACAAGACATAATAGATAATAAATTTGAAATACCTGGTTTATGAATTGGATCAAATTTTATAATACCATCACTATCCGTCACTGCACTAGCAATTTTTTTCCGAATTATCTTTTCCGAATCATCTAAATAAATTGATGATTTTTCAAAATAATAATTTACAGTGGCATTTGCATCTTTAACCTCAAATGTAAATGTATCTCCCACATGGAGTGCAAGTGCTGATTGCTCGCTTGCATTGATTACATTATTGTCCTCATTGGTGTATGCCCATAAACAGGTATAACCATCCTCAACATCAGCAAATAATGTTACAATATCACCAACTGATAAATTATTGAGCTCAAATTTACTATTATTGCTTAATAAATCATTTAATATCTCATTTTTAATATCAACAGATTTTACCTCAGAGTAATATTCAAACAGTGTAGGCAAACTCTCATCAATACTTTCTTCAGAAATTATAACAGACGAATCTGCATAAAACAGTTTAAGCTGTTCTATATTACTATTACTTTTTGTATTATTTTCCGGTGCCAACACAATCTCATCAAATTCAATTTCATCAGTATTGTTTTCTGTATTGTCTTTTGTGCTGTTTTGATAATCAAATCCATCAATATAAGTATTCTTCAGCATAATATCTATTTGTTCATTTGAATACCCCTTAAAATCATTCTGAACTATTGCCAAACACAAAGCATTAACAGAGATATTTTTGATACTACTTAAATCATAACCATTAGAATGATTGATATAGCTTGAAGACAAATAGCTTTGTATCGTTTTGTCACCTGATTTAAAATTATTGTATATAATCTCGGTCAAATTATCTTCTGCGGACTTAACTGCCCTACTGCTCAATACTTTATCTGTAAAATAATATGCTTTAAGCTTTGCAAGTGAATCATAATCAAGATATTTATACTGTTCCTTTAACACTGTAACATTATACTTATTTTTTACATAAGTCCTGTATATTTCAGGAAGATTATTTTCATAAAAATCAAAAATACCGCTATCTTTATAATATTTTTCAAGATATGCTAAATATAATTGTTTCTTCTCTGTTTCATCAAGTGATTCAAACCTATTATTAAGTTGTTCATTAAGTTGTTCACTAATATTATTGTCACCTGAAATACTTTGAACAATACCATGCTTTATATTCTCGTTATATTCCTCATTAATACCCGTACCAAGCTGATCCCATAAAACAGTTATCTTGTTGTCATCTCTCTGAAAGATAGGTTCAATGGTCATACCGTCTTTAAGCGGAATTGCCTCACCCGGCTTATAAACAACTTCATCGACTACAACTTTTTGTATATTATACCCCTGGTTTGGCACAACATCTACAACAAGCTTATCTCCCTTATACCATACACTGCTGGATATACTGCTGTTATTGTATACTTTACCACCTATTTTAAGGGAACCCATTTTTTCATCATACGATGCTATCTTAATAGATTTTACTCTTTCTGTTCTGGCAAAGTTAGCCTTTGCGCTAAGACTGGTTTTGGTTTGGTCACCGTTATAAATATAGGTACTGATAAAATCAGAATTAAGCGAATTGTATGCTCCTGAATTTACGGTTTTACTCTTTCCGTTTCCCGTCAGAGTAACATTAGTAACAGAACAGCCGTAATTTTTGCCATACTCACTTAAAACACCCTGTGCATAAAATGAATTGCCTCTGTTTAAGGTTGAATTGCTGACCTTTGTAGTACCAGGAGAAAACTTTACCTCAGAATTAGGCAGCTTATCTGTAGAACTTGTATACGTATACGCTGTTAAATTATCAGGTGCCTTTGCGCTAAAAATAAAGTTAGTTAGGTGTCCTTTTACCTCATATATATCAAGATTTATTTTATTAGCTGTAGAAACATAGGCATAAAATTTCCACGGCTGATTGGTTGTACGCAACTTCTGATTTGTAAGCTCCTGAGAGGATATGGTACCTGTTGTTTCAGAAAATGTTTTATACTTTGTTTTTGTAATATTTCCAAAAGTAACAGAACTTTTCTGTCTTGAATTATATTTAGATGCACTTACACCCTCCATTTTCCATTTCCATGTTATGCTGTCAATGCCCGTAAGATCAACTTTACCATTATACCAGATGTCTGCCCATTTAAAAACATTAACGGATTTATATAAATTTTTATTAGATACAAGCGTTACAGTGTTGTCAGGCGCTGTTGCCATAAGTGCAATACCTGAATTAACCAATGCGTCTGTCTGATTATCATCTGACATTAATATAAGTGACTGATTATCCATATTAGAATAGGGATTTATTTCAATTCTTACATTATCCGTAACTATATTTGCATTATCCTCTGTTTCTGCCTTTAAATCAAAATATAAGGGTTCTTCAATTCCCATATCTTTCGTAAGCAGTGGTATTGCAATTATTTTTTGTGTTTCACCGGGCAAAAACATAATATCCCCCATTACAGGTATATAATGCTCATCAGCCTTTGCAGTATCAGCAAGTGTTGAAACCGAAACATTTACAAAATCATTTGTATTTCCGCTTCTTATAAGCTTTGCCGTAACACTATCACTGTCACTATAAACAGAAATATCAGATAATTCAAAATTTATCTCACTGTATTCAACCTCATCATTATCCTCAATAAATATATTTGAAGATAATCCTTCACCAAGCTCTGCCCCATTTGTAGGACCATAAAGACTAAGTGAAAATTCCTCCTGAGATTCATAAACATCATCATCAATAATCTTGACTTTTATTGTTTTATATGCCTCTCCGTCTTTAAAGTCAAGGGTATAAGAAAGACCTTTAAGATTGGCTGTTATTTCGTCAGCCTCTGCTATTGCCTGCTCATCCTTTATTTCAAAAAAATCATCAAGACTTTCAGAAACCTGAGCATTTGCAGCAGTTTTATTTCCTGTAGCCTCATCCTTCATTTTGTGAAGATATGATGTATAAGAACCAAGCTCATCTGAATATTCAATATTGGTTTCCTCAGTTACCTCTGATGTAACTTCAGAAATGTCCTCAATTGTTTCCTGTGTTGGTTCATATTTCATAACGGCACTGCCTGAAGATAAGTCGTCATCTGTTATTATATCTATGGCACTGGCAGACACCGCTCTATCACTGGTAAAAACCATATCCTTATTTTCCTCAATGTAGCTTTCAAGCATTGTAGGATTATCCTCACTCTTTTTCAGCTCATGGTAAATACCAAACATACCTTTTTCCATAAGCACAAAGTCATCACCGTATTTTGCTATAGTTTCGATAGCCTTTAAGCTTACAGATACATCACCCTCCGTGCCGCCTCGTCTTACAACAATAAATTCAAATTCCTCTCCCTCTTTAGTCATTATAAGAGGAGAAACAACTTCAAACATACCATGAGGATATTTTGCCGCAAACTCATCACTTACTCTTAATCCATCAAGATTTATTTCATTTTCCTCTGTAGCAAAAACAACATTTGGCATCAATATTGTTATTATGAGAATTAAACTTAAAATCCTTTTTAGCCTTCTAACCATTTATTAATCTCCTTTTAATTAGTTATGTTACATTTCTCTGCATTATGCGAATAATGAGAGGTGCTCCCGCAATCACATAAATTGTTGACACAAAGTTTGACAGTACTGCTCCTAAGCTGCTGCCTGCTGCGGACTGGATCATAGGACAAACAGTCTGACTAATCAGCAGATAGCATAAAGCACATATAATAAACCGTGAAACCTTTTCCTGCCATGTTCCTTCTGTTGAAAAACAAATAAATCTTCTTTCCAACAACCAGCCTATATAAAGACCAAGACCCATACCTGCATTTTTGTAAGAGTCAATTGCCATTTTAGAAGGGTCAACAATCAAAGCACCGTTAGCATCATAATTCATAGGGTAGCTTTTAAGTGCCGCATAGGCAATAAGCACAATGCAGAGTACACAGCCGCATAGACAAATAATTATGCCGCCCTTTGGTGATTTTTTGACCTGAGCAAAAACCTTAGCCGTTATAAAAACAGAAAGACCTCCTAAAACAAGTGAAAAAACTACATCCTGAGGTGTATGTACTCCCAAGTAATTGCGTGAAAAGCCGACTAACAATATCACTGCAATAAACATTATACGCAGCAGTCTTCCGCAGTCCTTTCTCGCTGCCAAGCTGCCAAAAACAGATGCTGCATTTGCTGTATGTCCGCTTGGGAAGGAATAACCCGTAGCAGCTGCCTGTGCTTCCGGCACAGGTTGAATACGAACATCTCGAATCCATGGACGATATACACAGGCTGTAATTTTAGCAAATCCGTTTATAACGCGACTGGTGTAAAAAGAAAATAAAATAAAGCTGCCCATATTTTTATCCAAGCACCAATAAATTGCTGCCAAAGGCAAAATTAATACTGCGGTTTCACCAAATTTCGTAACAAATGAAAAGAAATCATTAAAAATTCCGCCTGTTGCCTCACGAATATTCTGCAGAAAAAGCAAAAATTCAATATCCATAGCTTATCACCTCACAATAAAATAAATATCTTTCAACATAATCCTGCACATTGAATATACTTAATTAATTCAATTGATTTCTGATTAAATTGTAAAACACCCCCTCCTTTTCAATAAGGTCATTAAAACTTCCCTGCTCAGAAATTCTTCCACCGTCAAGCACAATTATATTGTCACAATTTTTTATTGTGGATAACCTGTGTGCTACAATTATCGCTGTCGCATCCGAGCTGTCGATGTACCTTGTAATTGCCGTCTGAGTTATGTTGTCAAGAGCATTTGTTGCCTCATCAAGAACAAGCAGTGACGGCTTTCCAATAATAGCCCTTGCAAGCAATATTCTCTGCTTTTGTCCTCCCGATATTGTCAGATTATCATCAGATACAAATGTATGTAAACCCATTGGCATTTTTTCAATATCCTCCTTAAGTCCAACCATTTCCACAACCTTATTTACATCTTCATTGGTTGATTCAGGACTGGTAAGAGTAATATTTGAAAAAATATCTGCCGGAATAAGCTTTGAGCTTTGAAGTACAACCCCCAATTTTTTTCTATAGCTTGATAAATTTATTTCACTTAAATCCTTATTATCTATAAATATTCTTCCCTTTTCAGGCAGCTCAAAGCCAAGGAGAAGCCTTATAAGAGTAGATTTACCGCAGCCGCTTTTGCCTGCTATACCTATTTTCTGTCCCTTTTTAATATTAAAGTTTATATTTTCCAGAACATAATTACCGCTGTCAGTATATTTAAAAGAAACATTTGAAAATTCCACATTCCCCCTGAAATTGTCAATGTTCTGCTTATTTTCAGTTTTCTCCATTTCTGCTGTAAAAAATACTTCAAGCTGATTGTAAGCAGAATTAAAGTCTGCAACAGCATTAAATACAGAGGATATACCACCTACCGAGCCTATAAATAAGCCATAAAGTGACATAAAGGTAATAAACCCTGCTGCAGATGTATCCTCACAAATCCCCGTTCTGAATATAACAAGTGTAAACACCGAAATAATAAAAGCGTAAATACCCTTGTAATATTTAGTAATAAATGGCTTTCTCTGCGCCTTAAGGCTATCTGAATAAACACTGCTCCAACGATTAAACATAACCGAATCAGCATTGTTAACCTTTACATTTTCCATACTGCTGAAAAGCTCATATACAAAGCCTGTCATTTCATTTGTTTTTTTTGAAAAATTACTGCTGTATTTATTGAAATACAGTGCATTTAATACCGTAAGTATAAGCACAATAACAAAGGCAAGGTATACATAGCCCATAAATTCCCCTGCATAAATATATATTTCAAAAGCATATATAACAGAAAGTACAAAGGACATAAGCTCAGCTATAACATCTCCTGAAAATATTTCTGATATATCGGATATTTTTATAATACTGCTGCTTAGGCTTCCTGATTTCTGCCCGTTAAAAAAGCCTGCTTTTATTTTTAAAAGTCTTGAAATAACTGCACCCTGTAAATGTACGCTTATCAGAATAGGTATGTTTGCCGCAACAATTCCTCTGAATAAATAAATCACAAGTGATATTATAATTACACCAATCAAAAGGCAGCCTACAGGGAAAATATCGCTTTTTGTTCCTGATGGGATAAGATTATTGAATATATAATACTCTGCCTGTGGCATAACTGTTGAAAACAGCATTACAGCAATCATTGAACCAATTACAGCAATATATTCCTTAACAGATATACATTTAAGCATATATTTTATAAGAGATAATCTGCTGATTTTATCTTCTCCAAATCCTCTGTAAAAGCAAAGTGCAGTATTATCGAATTTATCAGCATTTTTATCCGATATAGAAATCTTCTTATTATTACTGTAACAATTACATTTACCCATAAAATCAGGAATTACAGCCTTTCCGCTGACAAGTAGAGGCAGCATACTATTTTGATACCAGTTATGGCTTAAAGTTATAATTCTGTAGTTAATATCATATTTATTTTTTATTTCATCAAGCTGCTTTTCAAAGGTATCTGCCTCAATATTGTAATCAATTCCAAAATAATCAAGTATTATTTCAAGCTCACTTTTATAGCTTTTAGTATCA
Source organism: uncultured Eubacteriaceae bacterium (assembly GCA_938042265.1). Lineage (GTDB taxonomy): Bacteria > Bacillota > Clostridia > Lachnospirales > CAG-274 > CALWRD01. The sequence goes on along the minus strand of CALIRN010000269.1, from coordinate 13,516 downwards.
AACCTTATTATGTTTACATAAGCCGCCTGTATATTTTCATCGTACTTTTTTCTAAGCCTGTTAAGTTCCTTTTCAAGCAATATAATCACTCTCCTAAATCTGTCACAAGCTCATAATAAAAGCCTTTTTGTTCTTTAAGCGTATCATGGCTGCCCCTTTCAATAACTTCACCATCTTTAAATACAAGTATTTCATCACAGTTTCTTATTGTGCTCAGTCTATGAGCAATAATAATAAGTGTTATGCCAAGAGACCTGATATTTTCCATAACCATTTTTTCTGTTTCTGCGTCAAGGGCACTTGTCGCCTCATCAAGAATAAGTATATCGGGCTTTCTTACAATAGCTCTTGCAATTTCAAATCTCTGCTTTTGTCCGCCCGAAAAATTTTTACCGTCCTCTGTTATATTTTCATAGTAAGCACCATTTCTAATAACAATATCATTATGTATACATGCCTTTTTGCAGGCAGCAACAACCTCATCATAGGTTATGGATTTATCCCACATTGCTATATTGTCAAATATAGTTCCCTCATAGAGCTTTGCAGACTGACTTACAACAGCAACCTTTGAGTAAAAATACGCCTTCTTAAACTCTTTTTTACTTGCATCGCCATAATAAATGTGCCCATCACTTTCGCTGTAAAGTCCTGCAATCAGCTTTGCCATTGTGGATTTACCACTGCCGCTTCCCCCTGTAAAGGCAATACTTTTCCCTTTTTCAAGATTAAAGCTTATACCTTTTATAGCATAATCACTTGAACCACTATATCGAAAACATACATTATCCACCCTGACGCTGACGTCCATTGCCTTTGTCTGCACTTTATCTCTGGGAAGAAATATATCTTCATTTTCATATTTCATTGTATCATCAGTTCTTTCAACAATACTTCTAAGATTAAATATAGTTGATATTGAATTTATAAATGAGCCTACAGGAGTTAAAAATGCTGAAATCATACCAAGTACACCTACAACAATACCTACTGAAAACTCACCATTCAATATTTCATATACTCCCACAATAAGTATTAATACAGAAACTATAAGATTTATAAAATAAAATGATGCAGATGCACACACATTTATTTCAGATGTTTTTTCTTTTGCTTCAATATTAAGTGCTGCTGTTCCTGCAAGCCTTGTAAATATTGCCTCTTCACAGGAACAAGACTTAATTGTTTCAATCATATCAACAGAAGATGCAAGAGAACTTTGATAAAGTCCCATATTTTTTTTGCTTAGAGCCGACAGACTGCTTATTTTTTCCGAATCGCAAACTGTTGTAACAACATTAAGTATAATTGCAGCTATGCCGATTAATGCAACATAAATATTAAATACAAATGCCACTATACAATATACAATTATAAGCACTAACTGAAAGAATACAGGTGTTATATAATTCAACACAAGCTGTGCAATTTCAAAGCTGCCAAGCTGCCTGTTTGCAAGCTCACCCGGAGTTCGCTGATAAAAAAACAGAATAGGCAACTTAAGCATTTTTTCCATAAAGCCAACACTCAGACTTATATTTATATTCTTTTCTATTTCAGTGCTTATCTTTGCCGCAAGGGAAGCTGATATAAATGAAAGCAGTATAACCATTACCATTGAAATAACAAATATGGTAAAACCTGCTGTATTTCCTGTTAAAAGAATATTGTCTATATAAACCGAATCAAAAAATGGAAGTATCATACTAAGCCCGGTTACAACCATAAGCACAAAGGACACAAATATCAGCTTAGGAATAAAAGTCCTTATACGGCTAAATGTAAAACCCCTGTAACTGTTTTTTCCCCTATCCGACACAAATGCTTCTGATTTTTCAAATGTCAGAACAATTCCTGTAAAGCTGCGGTCAAATTCATCATAGCTTACCTTAAGCTTTCCAAGAGCCGGGTCATTAATATAAAAGCTGTTTTTACCATATCCGCATAGTACTACAAAATGCCCCATATTCCAATGAATAATTGCAGGAAGTGAAATTTTCTTTATACTATCGGGATCAGCCTTAAATGCATTACATTCCAAACCATTTTTTATTGCCGCACTTTTTATAGCCTTAGCCGTTACACCGTCCCTTGATACCAAACAATCTGTCCTAAGCTGTTCAAGAGATATACTTTTTTTGCCAAAATATCTTAAAATCATAGCAAGGGAAGCAGCTCCACACTCAACATTTTCCATCTGCAAAACAAGGGGAACATTTTTTCTGTTTTTCATTATTCCCCACCTCCGAAAAGCCATTTATAAGGCGGCTGCTCTGAAATAACTATTAAACTGCTGCACAATGTACCTGTTTCAACATTAATATTTCCGCTGCTGCTCACAGACCATTTCAAACCACTATATGTATTTTCATCAGGCAAAAGGTTAATATATACACCTATGTATGTTTCGTTATCCTGAAGAAGATTTGGTATATTATAAACATCAAATTCCTTTTGTACATCACTCTTTGTTATTATTTCCTCACCAATATCAGCAACATATCCGTTTATATATCCATATTTTTCTCTTGGTGCATAATTGGGTGATACCTGTACAGCACAACCCTTTATAATATTATTTTTCTGGCTTGTAGGAAGGAAAGCAAATATTTGTCTGTTGTTATTATCCTTCTGCTTTGCGGCAATGGAGGCTAAGGCATCACCTGCCTGCACATAGATGCCCTTAGTTGAAACCGAAAGCACCGTGCCCTCGGTTTTTGAAGTAATAACAGAACTGTTATAATAATCCTGTTGTAATTTTTCAATTAAAACTTCATCACAGTTGCTTTTTATAGCTTCATCAATTTTATTTAAAATTTCCTCATCGGGAATAATTGCAATAGTATCTCCAACCTTAACACTATCTCCGATACTTACGGTTATATCTGAAATAACACCCGCATTTGCTACAGTTATTTTATCAATTCCTGCTGTTGGGTATACTATACCATCAATATTTACAGTAGTAACAATATTTCCAAAAACAAACCATACAGCAGTAAACAGCAGCCCCAAAACAAATATCAAAGTAAGAATACCTGCCGAAAAGGATAGCCTTGTAATTTGCCTGTCTATTGAAAACTGTTCCTTATAATTATCAACAGCTTTTTTTCTGAATAAATCAGCCATTTATAAAACCACTCCTTATTCTGCTGTAATGGTATGTAATATTACATCATCTGCCGTAATCTCAATATAACTAAATATTTCAGGCTCTAAAGTACCAATTTCAGTAAATCTGTAGCTTTCAAGCTCACCATCATATCCGTCCTTATGTAAAATTTCAGCTATTTCATCTGAATCATTTGTATTATTTTTAACTGCTGTATCAATTATTATACGCAATGCATTATATCCATGGACTTCCCATGTATCAAGACTTTCCTCATCAGTAAATTTTTCTGATTCTTCACTTCTAGTATAAAAGCTGTCAAGCAGATATACATTATTAAAGTTTTCTCTGTTTTCCTGAAGCTCATTATCATTATCAAGGTTACTGTCACTTATTATGTAAAGATTAGGCATAGCTTCTTTAAGCTTATAGAATATTTCAAAGCCCTCATTCTCATAGGGTACAAGAACCACACCCTCAATTCCCAACAGCTTCCATCTGTCAATAATTTTACTAAAGTCGGATGTAAGTACATTAATTTTCACAAAATCAACAACATTTACACCTTCATTATCTGTAAATCCCTTAATTTCCGTTCTGCTTATTTTATCATCAGAATAGCATACCACCCATTTTTTTGCGATAGAATTTTGTGCAATATTTTCCATCACACTTCCGATTTGCTCGCTGCTGTAATTAAGAGAAAACACTCTGCTATATCTGCCTTCACTCAATGTGTCGTCATATATCCAACGGGGACAAATTAATACTTTGCCTGCCTTATCAGCCTGATAAGCCTGATTTGCACAAATTTCAGCCGACGAAGATGCAATAATTGCAGTTATACTGTCATCATTTACAAGCTTTGCTGTAATTCTCTCTGCAGTTTCATAATCATCTTTATCATCATAAATGTTCATATTTATTTCAAAGCCGCTGTCCTTGTACTCCTCGCATACATCTTCGTAAGCTTTTTTAATCCCTTGTTCATAATATTCTGAATATACGCTGGGACTTCCAACTACTGCTATATTAATTGTCCTTTTAGCCGTACTTGTACTACAGCTGCATAAAAACCAAGCAGCTATCAGTATTAAAAGAATATGTTTTTTTACCAAAATAACCACCTGACTTTTTTATTAATTCTCAATTAAATACAAATATCTTACCAAATACTTGCCCTATCCTCAGGTGCAATCCACATTCCGTCACCCTCCTGAATATCAAAGGTTTCATAGAACTTATCGACACTCTGACAAACAACATTTATTCTTAACTGCAATAAGCTATGAACATCACTTATTGAAACATTTTCAAGTAACTCACGTGTATATACAATCGCTTCTGTTTTTGCAAAATGCTCATACATCTTTTTAAAATCAAAGCCTTCATGTCTTGAACCAATCTCTGTAAGGCATGATATTGCTCCTAAGTCAGCAATGTTTTCGCTAAGTGTCAGCTTTCCGCTTTCAGCAATACCCGGTGCTGCCTCTCTGCCATCATAAAATTCAACAACGGCATTGCACAATTCATCAAAAGCTGCCCTGTCTTCATCAGTCCACCAGTTTACAGCATTTCCATTTTCGTCATAATCACTGCCGTTATTGTCAAATGCGTGGGAAACCTCATGTCCAATCCAGTCGCCTATACCGGCAAGGTTTTCCTCAAAGCTGTAATCAGGGCTGTAAAGAGGTTCCTTCAAAACGGCAAAAGGAATTGTTATATCATTTGATGTAGGATTGTAAAAGGCATTTACCGTGTAGCATGGAGTTATCCATTTAGTCTTATCAACCTTTGTTCCTGCAAGTCTTTTTATTTCCGCATTATTTGCTTTGTCAATCTCAGTAATATTTTGGAAATAACTTCCCCCTTCTTCACTGCTTTTTAACTGCGCCGTACTCAAATAATCTTCAAAATTATCATCTGCACCAATCTTATACACCAGAGTATCAAGCTTTAAAAGAGCTTTTTCCTTTGTGCTATCTGTCATCCAATCAAGATTTTTAATACGGTCTTTGTAAACATCTACGATTTCTTCTGTTATCTCTGTAACAGCATCAACTGTTTCCTGTGAATAGTAGGCATCCTTATACATTTTGTCGATATACAAACTCAAGGCATCACTTACTGTATTTGCAGCTATAATTTCATCTGTTTGTCTGCCTGTAATGCCATATAATTCTTCTCGATATGTAAAATATGCATCTTCAAAAGCTTCTCCCAAACATTCAGAATATCCTGATGCCAAAGACAAGCGAAGATAATTCTTAATTACACCAATATTATCATCTGTCAAAAGCTCAGCATTCTTTTCAAGACAACCCACATCCATCACAACAATATTATAAGTATTATCAAAACCGGCTTCATTAAATACCTTTGTCAAATCAACAGTTTTATAAATATCATCAAGCTGTTCAAGAGTATATTTATTATTTACCTTAGAAACATCATAATAATCCTCGGGATTAAGGGATACCTCTGAAATCTTTGCCTCAAAATCAAACACACTCTGAGCATTTTTTGCAGCAACATCTTCATCATCACCCATCAGCTCAAAAAGTGTTCTATAATATTTTATTTCGGCATCCTTAATATACTCCGCATCTCCTGTATACGCTTCCTTTGGCAAAGAGGCCTCTACACCATAGTAGTTCAATATATAATAATCTGAATTATCAGCATCTCCAGTAACGTCAAAATTAAACAAACTTGAACAGCCAAGCTCCTTATAAGTCTCAATATGATAATCTACAACATCTGCTATGTTTTTTATTTCATCAATACGTTCAAGATAAGGCTCTATATACCCAACTCCCTTTTCATTCTGAGATGCCTTGTCCATTATATTATTATAAAATATTTTTACCTTGCCCTCAGGTGTATCGGATTCAGCATCAGATTTTGCAGCATTTTGTATAAGCTCTGCTATCTCCTTCTCAACCTCATCTTCAATATCATAATATGCACCTGCTGCATATTTTCCCTCAGCTATTGAAAGACCTTCAAGTATATTTTTATTAACTCCCGTAAAAAAATTATCCTTTAGGTTTATGCCTTCAAGAGCATAAACACGTTCAATATAAAGTTCCATTTCATCACGTGTTATATATTCGTCTGAACCTAAAACACCACTGCCGTTGCCTACAACAATGCCGGCAGAAATTACCGAATTAATATCATCACTTCCCCAGTTTGGAATATCCGTATAAATTTCCTTCGGTGCCGCAAGGTAAGCATAATACCCCTTTAATTCAGGAAATTCTCCAAATGCACGGGAAAGCATTACAAGTGCTTCAGCCCTTGTTACATTCCTTTCCTCATGGACTTCCCCATCTGCATAACCCCTCATAATGTCACCAAGCTCTGCATTATTGTAATCATCACAGGCAGAAATAAGCATTTCTGCCGCCTCTCCACGGGTTAAATACTTTTCCTCCGCCATTGTATTAACTGAAAACACAGATGAAAGCAACGTTAACATAATTATAAAAGTCATATGTTTTCTTTTCATTGTATTAGACTCCTTAAACACTAATTACTATTCATTTTATTCATTGCAAAACTATGATATATATCTTTAATTTCCTGCTTTCTGTTTCTTTGAAGCAAATACTTTTTACCATCGGTCATAGTACAATCATTTGAGCTCATCTGTGCAATATGATACATACTGACAGTAACACCCCTTTTTATATCAATAAAGCTATCATCAAGTAAATCTGTAATTTCCCCGAAATTTTTTCTTACAGAAAAAATTCTTCCGTCAATCATTGTTATAATTGTCCTGTGCCCGTTGCTTTCTACCTTTAATATTTCATCTTGAAACAACACATTTATTGACCGTTCTATTCTGATTGTAAGTGTTGACCTCAATTCCTTACGTCGCCCAAGTCGTCTAAATACCTCAAAAATATCATCCTCACTAAATGGCTTTACAATATAGTGAAGCGCCTGAACAGAAAAAGCTTCTACCGCATAATCACGGCTTACTGTAGTAAAAACAATATTTATACCAGCAAAAATCTCTTTAAGCCGCTTTGCCACCTCAATACCATTTTCATTTTTTAAGTAAATATCAAGAAATACCAAATCAAAACTTGCTCCCTTTAACGCCGCCAAAAGTAAATCTTCTCCCTTTTGAAAGCTGAGAACCTGATAATCATCATCTATTTTAAATAAAATATCTTCTATTTTTGAAATTTCATTTTTTTCATCATCACAAATTGCAATTTTCATTTTGTCACCTCTTTTCATTTATCTTTTTATTTACTTTAATATCCAAAATATATCTGTAAAAATTATTTTATCATAAAATCTTACCTCGTGTTTAATTTCGACACAAGTGGTATGATTATCCAACACAACTCGTTTTTTATTAAGAGCTTTTGCCTGTAACAAAATTAGCGTTGTTTCACCTTGCAATCCCATAACTCAAAAAGGTCATTGCCCGTTTTGGACAATGACCTTTAATAATGTTTATAATATTTGTAAAATAATCTGCACAGAAAAATTTCCTTCCAAAGAATCTGTCTGAACCTTGCCATAATATCGTTGTGCTACACGATTCATGGCTGCAATTCCATACCCATTAATGTCCTTATCCTTCTTTGAAGTTTCAAAAATACCTGCTTCATTTGATTGTACTATTCCATCTGCACTATTACTGCAGCTTACATAGAAAAGCTTTGAATCAGCATTTATTTTGAGCCTAATATACCTTTCGGAAGTTTTATTAATTTTCTCACAGGCTTCAAGTGCATTTTCCAACACATTTGTAAGAAGAATACAAAGATCCTCATCTCTGACATTAAGCATTTCAGGAACACGTATTTCACATTCCGTAGTAATTCCATTTGCCCTAGCCCTGTTAAGATAATTAGTTACAACTGCATTTATAACCATATTATTACTATATTGACTAACAGGCATATTTCTCCGAGAACACTTTCAATATAATCTTTCGCTTTTTCTAATTCATTATTTTTAATTAAATCATAAATCATAGAAGTATGATGCCTAATTTCATGTCTGATATGTTTTGTTTCATTTTCAGCCAGCTGTATAGCCTTATAATTTTCAATGGCATAACGTTCTCTTTCTTCCAAAATACCAATTTGCTTTTGTGTCAATATACTTGTCTTAATATATTCTGCTACTAAAGATATAACTGCCATAATAGTGTATATAGCAGACAATAACCTGATTACAGCCTTGTAATTTCCTGCCTTTATACAATACAGAATATTTATAATGTACTGCGTAATTGTGCCATCTTCTCTGGAATAAAGCCATAAGCAAACAGCAGTTACTCCACCTAATAACAAAGCGTATGACAATGTAAATATTCTCTTTCGCCTATCCTTATATATTATTCCTTCAACAATAAACATTACAAGAAATAATATCATTACTATAAAATAAACCTTGCCATCTGTCTCGTAAAATACAGGATTGTTCCTATTAAATATTATAATATTAATAATATCAATTAAAAACAAACCACCAACGCAGACGGAAAGGAAATACCTTCTCCATTTATTATGTATAGACAATGCCGCATATAAAAAAAGCGGAAACAGATACAGCCTCCCTATTACATCAAAACACCAATTAGTTGAAAATCCACTGTAATCTGATTCGCTGCCTTTTTTTATAAGCAACAGTATTAAGAATGCTGTCATAAGTAATATTTTATGATTACATAAACCATTATTCAATCCCATTATATAAATAACACACAATGTAACAGAAGCTATTCCCAAAAAGACTATTGTCATAGCAAGAGGAATATTCTGCACTACTATAGGTGAAAAATAGGTTAATTCATTTTCAATACTTGGAAAAACAGGGTTAAAAAACGTCTCGCTTTCAGTAAAATATGTTGTAACCGACAAATTTTGTCCTAAATAATTCTCAGGAAGAGATATTTTAATTTCTCTTGTAGGCCATATCTGTTTTTTCTGAGCTTCTTTTAAAATCAAAAAACCATTTTCATCCTCATCTGCCCCATTGTAATCTGAATATAAAATATTGCCATCCAGCTTAATCTCAATCCCCGATACAGATACGCATCTAAATACCAACTCTGCAGTATATATTTCTTCAGACAAAGGCCTGCTTATTCTAACCGCCTGTGGTATTATTCCTCCATAATCCAATAAATAATTATCCGAATACTCAGGTTGGTACTGCCTGCTGCCTTCTGAAGTCAAAAGCTCATACTCCCATCCGTAGCTGACACCTTTGGATTCCGACAAATCAACACAGTCCTCCCGTGCTTGAGATACCGATAATATAACCCATACAACAATAAGTGTTACAAAAACAGTCAAAAAAACTCCAAACGATAATAAACATTTTGAATTTTTATTCTCAAAATTTTTTTCTTCCATTTTATACACCACACAAAAAATTATATAATAAAATCTCTTACGGTCATTTTTATCTATACAATGTTTTACTTATTTACTGATTTTACCTTAAATTTGTATAAATAATCCATATTTATAAACCTCATCTTATTCCCTATCCTTTTTGCCAAAAAGTATAACTTTTTGGCAAAATTCCTATTCCCTATAACTTAGGGAGCAGTAGATATTCCCAAATACCTATTTCCTCCCCATACAACACACTCAAGAATTTTTTGAAAACTCTCGAAAGTCCTTATTTACTGAGGTTTCTTACTTAGCAGACAAACTGTTTCAACGTGACATAGAAGATGTTAAGCATACAAAACGACAGAAATAGGCTTATTTATACCGAAGAGGTAGTTTTTTGAATTACTCCCTTTTTTAATTAAAATCATTTGTATAATTGATTATCTATTAATCTGAAATTTAGCTTACTACAATTTCGTAATGTATTCTTTGCCCTGAATATTCGGGGTGAAATGTTTCCTCGCTCTTTTTTACAAATTGAAAGCCTGCACTTTCATAGGTATGTTGAGCGGGAACACAAATTTCACTTGTCCAAACAACTATTTTGTTTGCTCCTTGTGCAATCATGCGTTGAACCGCCTCTCGCATCTGCCGTTTCCCATAACCGTTCCCCTTGTATTTCGTCAAAATACAGTTGTGTCCAACTTCTGTTGATTCAGGTAGATTTGTTGGATTCCATGAAACAAACCCGATGGGCTCTCCTTCCAAGACAGTCATAAATCCACTAAACTCAGCAATATGAGGGTTATCATAAAAGAAGTCATCAAACGTTTGCCATTGTTTATTCCAATCGTGCTCGAATTTCGGCTCGAAAGAATAACTATCTTTCAAAAGAGTTGCAAGTGTTCCGCGAGGGAACTCCGTTATTTTTCTAAATTCAATATCCATTTTTGCTCCCCTTCAAATTCAAATTTATTAATTATAATTATACCACAAGTGACAGTATCCTTCAAATAAAACCGTCTCAAATTAATGAATCATTTTTATAAAATTAACGATATTCAATTTTAATTTCATCATACTGGTTTCGTATAATAAACTATCTACACTTATAATTACAAATCACCACAAATCAAATTTCTAATCCAGCTTGGTATAAATTGGGGGCTTTCACCTTTCTTCAGACACTCTGCAAGTTCCGCAACATCTTCTTCTCTATAAAACCTATAATTGTAATAGCACTTCTTAGAGCAGAATTTTTGTTTCTTTGACTGACTTTCAAATATTTTACCGCAGTAATTACATTTATGCTGATGTGTTTTATAATTTGTCTTTTCCCACTTTCTTTTACACTCGATAGAACAATAGTCTCTCTTTCTGCTGCACTTAGGCTGTTCAAAAATCTTATTACAATATTTGCACAGACCTTTTTTATCTGTCAGCTCACTTTGATATTTTGCTTTAATATTCTTAGCAAACCCATTATAACCGTTACACTTACAGATATCCTTAACCTGCTCCACAGGTATATTGAGTGTTGCAGCTATTTTCTTATAACCCAAGCCATCTATTCTTAATCTGATTATTTGCATTTTTAGTTCTTCCTTCATTTGAAATCACCTCGAAAGTTTTTTCTTTAGTAATCACTCTAATAAAAAGAATTGTCAAGTATAACTTTTGCAATAAAAAAATACCTTCCACAAATTAATGCAGCAGGTACATATAATCAACAATATTTATTTTATTAGAAAAGTCAAAAACATAGCCAACTATAATAAAATATCCAGTCATGATATTTTGTTGGGCATCATCTCAAATCTTATTATAGTTTATTATTTTTTGCTTTAACATAATAGGCACTTTTTCTATCCCCATGTTTCTCAATATAGCCTTCCTTAACAAGCTTTTTAAGAGCATTAAAAATCGAAGTTCTCCCTACACTCGGGCAATTGGCAAGCACATCTCCACTAACAAACTTTCCAAGTTTACCATCTACATAAGCTTTTACAACATCATAGGCAGAGCTTTTAACATGAGAATCGTAGAGTATACCAACTCTTTCCTCAAATTCAGCATAGCAGGAAAGAAGAAGCTGCAACATATATTTTATAAAAGGTGTTATATCATTTTTCTCCTCATGCCAACCATAGTCTATTTCTTGTAAAACATCATAATAAACATCCTTGGTTTTTTCTATTTGTTTTTCTATACTTATATATTTTCCAACAACATACCCACTTTTATAAAGCAATAAAAGTGTAAGTAATCTACTCATTCTGCCATTACCATCATTAAACGGATGAATACAAAGAAAATCACATATAAAAGCAAGTATCAATATTAACGGCTCAACTATCTCCAATGCAAGGGTTTCTGTAAAGCTATTGCATATCATTTCAATTGCCACTGGTGTTTCAAATGGCGAAAGTGGCATAAATCGCACAATCTCTGTTCCATCCGCCTTAGTTTCTTTTATATAGTTTTGAACATTTTTGAAATTCCCACCATAAGATATACCCGCTGACTTTAATAAATCCCTATGCAATTGTAAAATATGTTTTGAACTAATATCAATATATTCATAGCTTTCGTGAATTGTATTTAGTACATCACGATACCCAACTATCTCTCGCTCATCACGATTTTTTGGTGTAGTCTTTTCCTCAAACAACTTTTTAATTCTTGTACTTGTAGTAACAATACCTTCAATTCTATTTGACGCCTCCGTACTTTGGATACGAGCAATCTCCACAAGTCTGTTTAATTGTATCGGCTTTTGGCGAATAAATAAATCCTGTCTACCCTTACATTCATGGATTTTCGAGCAAAGCATTATAATTTCATTATCCCACTTTTTTTCGGCAAGCTTTCTATAATCAAAGTTACGCATTTTTAACCCTCTTAAGTTCAATCTTTCATTTTTTAGTTCAATTTTATCATATTTTGAACTAATAATCAAGTGCTGAACTTTATAAATTTGTTTTTTATGTCAATCAAATTTGTTAATAATAATTTTAGCATACTTTATCAATTTATTCTTTCAAGAATATACGTATCTTTATAATTTATGTTTCAACAAATAAAATAAGTCTTTTACCTACAAGCTGTAATCATAAACCCTTTTTCTGAATATATGGCTATCTATATCTCATATGCTTGCTTCACTTGTTCCTATGATATAATTAAGTTTACCAACTATAATACATATATTTATAAATTATTTTTTTAGGTTATATCAGAAAAGGAGCAATAACATGAACGATTTACAAACTACAATTAACAATTATTTAGAATTTTGTCAATTTCAGAAATGTTTAGATAAAAAAACAATAAAGGCGTATAAAATTGATCTAAAGCAATTTTGTAGCTATATATATTTCGATAAATTAACTGACATCACTTCAAGTATTTTAGAAAATTTCATTGTTGATTTACACCATAGTTATAAACCTAAAACCGCTAAAAGAAAAATAGCTACATTAAAGGCTTTTTTTCATTTTTTAGAGTATAAAGATATGATAGAATTAAATCCTTTTAACAAAGTAAATATTAAATTCCGTGAGCCGGTAATTCTGCCAAAAACAATACCGTTATATTTAATAGAGTCCCTGTTATCTTCAATGTACAAGCAACTCGAAACGGCAATAACAGATTATCAAAAGTTCAGAACTTTACGAGATATTGCTGTAATAGAAGTTTTATTTGCTACTGGTATACGAATTTCAGAATTATGTTTTTTAAAAGCCTCTAACGTAAATTTACATGACAAAACAATCCTGATATTTGGCAAAAATTCAAAAGAGCGTATAGTACAAATTGGAAACGATGATGTAATACATATACTAACTGAATATCAGAAAAAATTTCAAAAATATATTGAAATCAACAATTTCTTTTTCACCAATAAAACAGGGGATCCTTTATCTGCCCAATCGGTTCGCAGAATGATTAAGAAATATTCTTCCCTAGCAAAAATTGACTTACATATCACTCCTCATATGTTTCGTCATACATTTGCGACAAG
>CALIRN010000268.1 GCA_938042265.1 uncultured Eubacteriaceae bacterium | reverse complement strand
TATCCTTTTTCAATGATACTTTCGGCAACCTCCATAAAGCCGTTATAACACGGTATTTTTAAAGCAAGCGCACTGTAATTAACTCTGCTGTTTATTATATATCCTGCCGCTTTAACCTTTTTTTCGGAAATATCCACAGTAGGGGGCAGCGAATTGCCCAGCTCAATATTTTCACATATATATTTTTTATCGGACATATTCCCCCTTAAGACGGCAATAGGTTTGGCATTTTTAATATAATCAGATACCTTCTGAGCCACCCTGCTGAAATCCCCAGGGGAACACAGCCACAGGTACATACCGACACCTCCTGCTTTGTCCTTAAGCACATCATTGTAATTAAGAGATGCAAGGCACCGCTTTACCGCATAGATATTTCCCATGGCAGAAAAACCTCTTTGGTAATTTGCTCTCTGTTCCGTTACAAGTCTATTAAGCTTTTCACCGTCGGCAAAGCTGATACCGCTGATAAAACGATTTATCAGCCCTACACACTCTGCAATATTTTCCCGCATAAAGGCGGTTGTCACCGCAAGCAAGGGTATGCCCCTTTCATTTTTTGTAAAGCTGTCAGCCTCCACCATAAATTTACCGAAATACATATTGGTTTGCTCAATAAAGCCTTTTTCCATATAAGGTGCCCCATAGGAGTACAGTGCTGCCGCACTTATGTTAAGCTCTGCAATGGGATAAACCAAATCAAGATAAACTATATCACTTTTTTTATCCTCCGTAAACAGACAGCCATTTTCAAAGCTGTAATCAAACCAAAGCGGCTTTGGATAAACGCTTTTCAGGCTTTTCGGCGGTATACTGCTTAGCATTTCCTCACTGTCAGTCTGCGCTCTTAATTTTTGCAGCGGTTCATCATTTATAGGCATACTAAAACTAACTTTGTCCTTTTCCTCATTAACGGTATAACCGTAAACGCCCTTATTAACAAAGTATTTTTTAATTAAGCCACTGTAGTCTGCCTGTTCCGCCTTATCAAGCATAGCTTCAATTTTAAGCGGTTCAAAGGAGATATCATCATATAACAGCCCCTTCATAAGCTCCAGACCAAAAAACAGACCTGTAGGCTTATAGCCGAAATCTCTCTCCTTAATATAAAATTTCAGCCTGTCCACAGACGACTTTATTTTCTCCTTTGGTATGCCTCCTTCCGCAAGCTCTGTAAAGGTATTTTTAAGGGTTTCCTTAAATTCGTCAAAAGCTGTGCCCTCAGCATAAACATACAGCTTTGTTGCTCTTGAACCTGCGTTATAGCCGCCACCTATTTTTACAGCCTTACCGCTGTCCACAAGTGATTGCCTTAATATGGCATTATCTCCGCTTACCAATACATCTCCCAATACGGACAGCAAAACACACTCCATATAGCTTTCCGCATTGCAGCAAGCAAACATAGCACCACAAATCCCCTTTGCCTTTTTGCCTGCTTTAACCTTAATTGCCTTGTCACTGTTGCTTACAATTATACTGTCATCAAAGGCTTCTTCACTGTTTTCTATAAGGTATCCGTCAAAAAGCTGCATATATAAATTAATATCCACAGCACCGTAAATATATATTAAGCAATTTTTGCCGTGGTATCTGGTCATGTAAAAGGCTTTAAATTCCTCATAAGTAAGGGTTTTTATACTGTCGGGAACACCGCCCGAATAATTTGCATAGCAGCATTTATTATAAAGAGCCTTTCTTAAATTATGGTGCAGAAGCTTGCTTTCACTTGCAAAAGCACCCTCCATTTCATTAAGTACAACACCGTTTATTCCGTTTTCTCCACAATGCACACCCTCCTGTTGAAATATGCCCTCATTTTCCAAAAACAACGGGTTAAACAGAGCATCGGCATACACCCTTGCCATTTTCTCCAGTTCGTCAGGGTCAGTGCTTGCTATGGGATAAACGGTTTTGTCCTCACAGGTAATTGCGTTTAGATAGGTGTAAATACTGCCCTTTTCAAGCACATTAAAGGGATCCTTAAGGGGATATTTTTCAGAGCCGCAAAGGGTACAATGCTCCACAATATGAGCCGCTCCC
The DNA here is from genome assembly GCA_938042265.1 of uncultured Eubacteriaceae bacterium. Classification (GTDB taxonomy): domain Bacteria; phylum Bacillota; class Clostridia; order Lachnospirales; family CAG-274; genus CALWRD01. The sequence continues at coordinate 5,754 of CALIRN010000268.1, read as the reverse complement.
TTGTCATCTTCCGGGATTGTTTTAAAAACAGGCATAATCACCCTGTTTTCATCATCATTTTTCACAAAAACAAGCCTTGCTCCGCTTTTATGCTTATATAAAAAGACCTCCGAAGCAATATCGGACACAAACTCTTTTTTAATCAATTCAAAATTGTACATAAATACCTCTTAATAAATAAGGGTGGTTTTAAGCCACCCTCCAGTTAATCAGATTTTTGTAATAGTTACATTTTCCTGCACAATATTTTCCGCATTGGAAATTGCAGCATCCTTATCAGATGCAATATTTATATTCTTTAAATAAATATCGTGGACAGGCATAGCGGCAAGACCTGAAATTGAAATGGGAGTACCTGCCTTTGCACAGTTTACATTATTAATATAAACGTTTCTGAACTCAGGAATTTCTTCAGGCGCAACACTCTTACCCTCCTTGGTATCCATATCATAGCCCATGGTAAAAATAATTGCTTCCTTTGGTATCTCCGTCATATCAATATTGTCAACATAGATATTTTCAACAAGACCGCCTCTGCCTAAGCAGCTTTTAAATCTTAATCCCGTATCCGTTCCGATAAAAGTACAGTCTGTAATCTGTATATCATGTACACCGCCGCTCATTTCACTGCCTACCACAAAGCCGCCGTGTCCATGATAAACTATACAGTTTTTAAACTCAACATACTCACAGGGCTTACCCAACTTTCTGCCGTCCTCATTTTTACCTGATTTAACGCAAAGCGCATCATCACCCACATCAAAAACAGAGTCATAAACCTTAACATACTTACAGGAATCCACATCAAGTCCGTCACCGTTCTGTGAGAACCATGGATTTCTTACACTGACATTTCTTATCGTAAGATGCTGACACAGCCATGGATGCAGGCACCATGCGGGAGAATTTTGAAATGTAGGTCCGTCAAGAAGCACCTTGCGGCAGTCTGCCAGATGCACCATTGCAGGTCTTAAAAAGTCACGATACTTTTCACACTTTTCCTTATTTCTTAAAAGGTCAGGGTTTGGAATAAGGGTTTTATGTCCCTCCATTGCACTCTCTGTAGGCCACCACATTTCCTCCTTACCCTCAAGGATAACACCGCCCCTCTTTACAAGACTGTCCCACTGTCTTTCGGTCAGCTTAAATTTTTTAACGGGACGCCATGCACCGCCGTTACCGTCTATTACACCTTTACCCGTAACCGCCACATTTTCAAGCTCTTTACCGTATATGGGAGATACACAGCGATATGTAAAAAAGCCCTCAAAGCTTGTATTAATAAGAGGATAATCATTAAAATCATCTGAAAAAAGTATAACCGCACCGTTATTTAAATGCAGATTAATATCGCTTTTAAGCTCTATAGGACCTGTTAAAAATATGCCCCTGGGTACCTCAACAACACCTCCGCCCTGTGAGGAAAGCTCGCTTATTGCCCTGTTTATCGCATCTGTATTTTTAACCCTGCCGCCGCTTACTGCGCCATAGTCACATATACTTACACTTTTATCATTAAAGGTTGGTAATTCCACATTAAAATTTAACTTTTCCATAATTGCCTCCTTAATTGTGCCGTTTTCTTTATTATACAATATCCGTATGGAAAACAAAGCGGCAAGCCTTTTTTCATCGGATATTGTACGAAATAGGTCGACCTTAGTGACCTCTATGACCTATGAGTAGTATAATGCAAAAGCGAAGCTTTTGCGGAGCCCTAGCCATAAGGCTAAGGCTTCTATGTGTTTATTATACCTTAATTTGCAAATATATGCCACATATTTTTTTCAATTTGTAATTTTCCTTTACTTTTTTGTTTTAATATGGTAAAGTAATATTATATTAAATTACAGGAGGTTATTTTTAATGAAAAGATATTTAAGTATTGCTCTTGCCGCATCTATGCTTTTTGCCATGAGCGGCTGTGGTAACTCTGCCGCAACAGCCGATACAGAGGCTACAACAGCAGCAGAAGAAACTACCGAGGCTGCTGAGGGTGAAACCTCTGCTGATGTTGAAAGTGCTGAAATGCCTACACTTTCACAGGATACAATAGTAATAGGTCTTGATGATGAATTTCCGCCAATGGGTTTCAGAGATGAAAATAACGAGATTGTTGGCTTTGATATTGACCTTGCAAAGGCAGTAGGCGAAAAGCTCGGTGTTGAGGTTCAGTTCCAGCCTATCGACTGGAATGCAAAGGAAATTGAGCTTGAATCAGGCAAGGTTGATGCACTCTGGAACGGTCTTACAATTACGGACGAGCGTAAGGAGAGCATGGACTTTACAGACCCATATATTGAGAACAAGCAGATTATCGTTGTTAAAAGTGACTCCGATATTCAGTCCAAGGCTGACCTTGAGGGCAAGGTAGTCGGTATTCAGGACGGTTCTTCCGCTGTTGATGCGGTAAATGCAGACGAACTTGCTTCCGCAATGGAGCTTTCAACCTACGATACAAATATTCTTGCACTTGCAGACCTCGATATCGGCAGAGTTGACGCCGTTGTGGCAGATGAAATCGTACTTCGCTACTATCTTTCACACAATGATAATGACCTGCGTATAATTGAGGACGGTGACTTTGGAGATGAGGTTTACGGCGTTGCTGTTAAGAAGGACAATACAGAGCTTTTAGCAGCTATCCAGGCCGCTCTTGATGAAATGGATAAGGACGGCACAGCAGCTACAATCTCAACAACCTGGTTTGACGAAGATATTTACGTACATAAGAACTGATATTTATAATGAAATGCAACGGGGCATATACTTGTGCCCCGTTTTAAAATTACGGAGTGATTTTTATGCCATTAGATCAATGGATACCCCAAATGGCAGTAGGCTGTATACTTACAGTAAAGCTGTTTTTAATTACATTCTTCCTGTCAATGCCTCTGGGATTAATACTAACCTTTTTATACACCACAAAAAATAAGGCTGTTAACGGCATAGTGGGAGTTTACATACTTATTATGCGGGGTACGCCCCTGCTTTTGCAGATATTTTTTGTATACTTCGGTTTGCCGTACGTACCTGTTATAGGTCAGTACCTTACCATTGATGATCGCTTTACCGCAGGTGCGATTGCCTTTATATTAAACTACGGCGCATACTTTGCTGAAATATTCAGAGGCGGTCTTTTATCCGTTGATAAGGGACAATATGAGGCGGCAAGGGTACTTGGTATGACAGATATGCAGACACGCTTTAAAATTGTACTGCCCCAGATGTTCAGGATAGCGCTTCCCTCCGTATCTAACGAAGCTATAGTGCTTATAAAAGATACGGCTCTTATAACCGCCATAGGTCTTACTGATTTACTTAAGGTAACAAAAACCATTGTAAACCGTACAACGGATGTTTCAGCTTTTGTTGTTGCTGCCGTTTTTTACCTTGTAATGAGCTATGTGCTTACCGTTATTTTCAAATTCCTTGAAAAGAAGTTTTCATTTTAAGGAGGGTGTGATATGAGTATGATGCAGATAAACAGCTTAAAAAAGAGCTTTGGCAGGCTTGAAGTGCTTAAGGATATAAGCCTTAGTGTTGAAAAGGGTGACGTAATAGCTATATTAGGCCCTTCAGGCTCAGGCAAAAGTACCTTTTTACGCAGCCTTATAGACCTTGAAAGCATAGACGACGGAGATATAATAATTGAGGATAAATATCTCTGTAAAAACGGCAAATATACACCCATTAAAGAGCGCCGGGAGGCACTAAAAAAAATGGGTATGGTATTTCAGCATTTTAACCTGTTTCCACATATGGATATTGAAAAAAATCTTCTGGTTGCCCCGCTTTGCAATAAGCAGGCAGACAAAGCCCAATTAAAGCAGGAGGCCGTAAAAGTTCTTGAAAAGGTAGGTCTTTCCGATAAGCTCCATGAAATGCCAAACAATCTTTCAGGCGGACAAAAGCAGAGAGTCGCAATAGCACGTGCTCTAATGCGGAACCCAGATATACTGCTTTTTGATGAGCCTACCTCCGCACTTGATCCTGAACTTACAGGCGAGGTATTAAATGTAATAAGGGATTTGTCAAGGGAAAAAATGACTATGCTTATAGTTACCCACGAAATAGGCTTTGCCCATGAGGCAGCAAATAAAATAATGTTTATGGACGGAGGCTATGTGCTTGCCTTCGGTACTCCTGAAGAAGTACTTGATAAATCTGATAATCCAAGAATTGAAGCATTTTTAAAAAAGGTGCTGTAAAAAACGGAGTTAATGCCAAATTTTTGACATTAACTCCGTTTTTTTTATTTTAATTATATTATCGGAACTGCGTTCCGATTTCTGTATTCGTTATACTCACACAGTGCCCTGTTTTACAGGGCAATATAATAATACCTCCACTCACATCCAGATAAAATGAGTTTTATTTGTCTTGCTTAGTATAAGGTTATATTATTCCTCACTGTCAGGCACACTGCCGCTTATAGCATAAGAAATCTGCATAAGGCTGTCTGTAAGGTGCACATTTTCCACCACCACATTATCAGGCACATCCAAATCCACATGGGAGAAATTCCATATCCCCTTAACGCCGTTTTCCACCAAAACGGGTACTACCTGCCTTGCATTATCCTTAGGCAGGGCAAGCACTCCTATATCTACCCTGTTGTTTTTAAGAAAAGTATCAAGGGTTGATACGTCCATAATTTCAATACCTCTTATATTAAGACCGATAAGCTTTGGGTTGCGGTCAAACACGCCTATAAAATTAAAGCCCCTCTTGCCGAAATTATTGTAATTCACAAGTGCCTGTCCCAGATTACCGCCGCCTATAATTACAATATTATATATCTTATCAAGCCCTAATATCTTTTTAATTTCCTCATATAAAAGCTCCACATTATAGCCATAGCCCTGTTGACCGAAACATCCAAATTTATTAAGATCCTGTCTTATCTGTGAAGCAGTTACATTCATACGTCTGCTTAAATCACCGGAAGAAATACGTGTTATGCCGTTATCAAGCAAATCACCCAAATACCTGTAATATCTTGGCAGCCTTTTAATGACTGCAATAGAAATTTTCTTTTCATCATCCATATTTATCACCTAAATCTTTTAAATATATAAACAAGTATAATACTTTACACAATTTTTGTCAATCTTTACACTTTTAATTGCAGTCAAAATCTGCTAGAATGATAAGGTACTACCATTACGGAGGTTTATTTATGATACTTTCACTTAATAATATACAAAAGGCATTTGGCACTGATATAATACTGGAAAATGTTTCGCTCACTGCCGAAGCAAACGATAAAATAGGCATTGTTGGGGTAAACGGTGCAGGTAAATCCACCCTTTTTAAAATAATTACGGGAGAGCTTTCTCTGGACGGCGGCAGCGTCACACTCCCCTCAAACACCACACTGGGGTACTTTTCACAAAATATTGAAATTGACAGCAGTAAAACCATATATGATGAGCTTTTAACCGTATTTAAGCCTATTATAGCTATTGAGGAAAATATGCGGCAAACCGAAAGGCAAATGTCCGGTGTTGAAGGCGAAGAGCTTGAAAAGCTTATGGAGCAGTATACCGCCCTTTCCCATGAGCTTGAGGAGAAAAACGGTTACGAATATAAATCACGTCTTAGAGGAGTCATAAATGGACTTGGTTTTTCCTCCGAAGAGGCATATCAGCATATCAATGAGCTTTCGGGCGGGCAGAAAACAAGGGTTGCTCTTGGCAAGTTGCTTTTGACTTCTCCCGATATTTTACTGCTTGACGAGCCTACAAACCA
>CALIRN010000267.1 GCA_938042265.1 uncultured Eubacteriaceae bacterium | reverse complement strand
CTACTTACGGAAAGCGAGGGGGCGCAGATTGGTGACCTTGAGGCCTATAATATGCCCCCCTGCCTTATTTTAAGGAGTGACGGAGGTACCCTTTATCCCACAAGAGATATTGCCGCAGCCTTTTACAGAAAAAAGGAGTACGGTTTCTGCAAGGATATTTATGTTACGGCGCTTGACCAAAACCTGCACTTTGCGCAGTGGTTTAAGGTAATAGAGCTTATGGGCTATGATTGGGCGGCAGAGGAGCTTGTACACGTGCCTTTTGGCCTTGTAAGCTTGGGTGACGGTAAGCTCAGCACACGTAAAGGGCATGTTGTGCTTATGGAGGATATTTTAAATGCCGCTGTTGAAAAAACTGCAGGCATTATTGAGGAGAAAAACCCTGCTTTGCCCAATAAGGCGGAGGTAAGCGAGCAGGTTGGTATAGGCGCGGTTATCTTTGACGACCTTTACAACTCACGTATTAAAAATGTTGTGTTTGATATGGAACGTATGCTGAGCTTTGAGGGCGAAACAGGCCCTTATGTGCAGTATTCCCACGCAAGGGCGTGCAGTATTTTAAGAAAGGCAGGGTCAGGCAGGCCTGAGGGAGCTATAGATTACTCCCTTATAAGTGATGAGGCAAGCGTTAATGTGTGCAAGGTATTAAGTGAGCTGCCGTCAAAGCTTGAGGATGCTGCCGATAAATATGAGCCTTATATTCTTACAAGGCATATTGTGGAAATATGTAAGGCGTTTAATAAATTTTATAACGAAAATAATATTATGGGCAGTGAGGGTGAGCTTAAAAAGGCAAGGCTTGCTGTTGTATATGCCGTTAAGACGGCTGTTGCACAGTCCCTTGCATTGCTTGGTATAGCTGCTCCTGAGCAGATGTAAGAGGTAATTATGGCAAAACTTAAGGTGGCAGAATTAAATACACTGGTGGAATACAGGTATCCGACAATGGTTAAGCAGGCGGAGTTTTATAAGGCGGATTTTGAAAGGCCCAATATCACCGTATCCATTTCAGATGAAAGTATGGCGGAGCTTAAGGCTGAAAATCCGCATCTTTCAGAGGACGATTTGGAGTATATATTTACGGGAGCAGGCTTTTACGAGGCGCTTTTGGAGTTTAACGGCTTTATGCTCCACTCATCTGGGGTTTGTGTTGACGGCTATGCCTACCTGTTTTCTGCTGACCCGGGTACGGGCAAGTCAACCCATACGGGGCTTTGGCAGCAGTATTTTGGCGAGGACAGAGCACTTATTATAAATGACGACAAGCCGGCAATAAGACTGGTGGAGGACGTGCTGTATGCCTTTGGTACTCCATGGAGCGGCAAAACCGATAAAAACCTGAATATGCGTGTACCTGTGGGAGCAATCGTTTTTATTGAGAGAAGTGCGGAGGGCAACTGGGTTAAGGAGATTACGCCAAAGGAGGCAATCCCTCTTATTATGGGACAGACTATTCGACCTGAGCAGCCCGAAAAGATGATTAAGCTTTTGGACGTACTTGATACGCTGTTAAGACGTGTTAAGGTATACAGGCTTGGCTGTGATATGAGTATGGATGCGGTAAAGACCAGCTATGAGGGTATAAGAGCTGATAAGGAGGATAAAAATGAAGGTTAAGGATGATTATTTGTTAAGAAATGTGGCGGGCAGCCATATAGTAGTGCCTGTGGGCGAGGGTTGTCTGGACTTCAGTGGTGTTATTACACTTAATGAGGTGGGCGCCTTCCTTTGGGAAAAGCTGCAGAGCGACATTACGGAGGAGGAGCTTTTATCTGCCCTGCTCAGTGAGTATGATGTTGACGAGGCAACCGCGAGGGCTGATATTGCGGAGTTTGCCGATAAGCTTAAAGGGGCTGATTTGCTTGCGGACTAAGCAGGTACATCTTGCCGATTTATATGCCGTAATGAGGGAAAAGCTTGAGGCAGGGGGTACTGCATATTTTAACCCAAGGGGGACAAGTATGCTGCCCATGCTCCATAATGACGGTGATAAGGTTAAGCTTAAAAAGGCGGATAAGCCGCTGAAAAAATATGATTTGCCCCTTTATATACGTGATGACGGTGCCTTTGTGCTCCACAGGGTAGTAAGAAGACCGTCCCCTGACGGTACATATACCATGTGCGGTGATAATCAGTGGCGGCTTGAAAGGGGCATAAGGCATGATCAGCTTGTGGGTGTGGTTGTTGCCTTTAAGCGAAACGGCAGGGAATACAGCACTGACAGCAGGCTTTATAAGCTTTACTGCCGTATATGGGTTGCGGCAATGCCACTAAGGCATCTGTTGTTTGGCGGAATAAACAAAATTAAACGTATACTGAAAGGATAATTTGTATGAAACCTGAGCTGATAGCACGTATTAATGAGCTTGCGGCTAAAAATAAAAAGGAGGGCTTAACTCCTGAGGAAATTTCGGAAAGATCCCGTCTGCGTGAGGAATACCTCAGGGAATTTCGTGCAGGCTTTAAGCATAATATACTGGATAACCTTTATGTTGTGGATGATGAGGGTAACAAGGTTAAGGTTGAAAGAAGAAAATAAGCATACAAACAAGGCTCCCGTGATACATTCATGGGAGCCTTCAGGCTGTCTAAAAATCAACAGTCCTGCGGGAAATGCTTACTTTTTTTTCAGTTACCGTTTTTAGTGTCCGCTTGGCACCCTGTCGTGTTTATCCCTCTCTTTTTTCAAATCCGCATAAAGCAGGTCAATAAACAAAAGTAGCAAGGGTATAAGTGTTGCCCATATAGCCCTGCCGAGGAATTTATGGCACAGTACGGTGGATATAATACCGCCGACAACAAATATCGCCAGCATACCTGCATGATGCAGTGTCCTTACAACAAACTGTTTATCGCCTGTCTTAACTGATTTTACAATATGTATGCCCGTCTGTCTTAAATGATTGGTGCAAAAAACTGTTGCCATAGGTACTTTGCTTGCCTGACGGAAGGTGTTGTACTGCATTGAGCAGATAAAGTTGATTGTAACCTGTGCAATCTGATTTGGTGCACTTTCAGGCACAAAACCCAAAATAATAACCGCTATAATTTCAATACCTATTAAAATGGTATCCCACCTTATCATACCCGCTTTTCTTATGGGGCCTGCCACCGCCTCGGAAATAATGGCTCCCGAAAGATAGGCAGTTATGGGTATTATCAGGTATGCTGCCGCGGACCAGTCCTGTTTTCCCACAGACATGGCAAGCAGCACAAAATTGGCTGTTTGAGCATTACAAAAAATGCCGCCTCTTATGGAGTAGGTGTAAGCACCGTAAAAGCCTGCCACAAACATCAGTACCATAAATACCCACCAACGCTCACACTCCAAAAGTTCCTCATTATTATTTTTGTTATCCGTATTCATTATGTTTTCCCCTTAATAAATTGTTACATATTATATAATAATAATTTGGCACAAAATGTCAAGAGAAAAATATGCTAATGTCAGGACAAACGCGTCCGTTTTCTTTTATTTCTCTTATAAATAAGGCAGCATACACCGACTGTA
>CALIRN010000266.1 GCA_938042265.1 uncultured Eubacteriaceae bacterium | reverse complement strand
TAAAAAGCCCAGAAAGAAAAAGTCCCCTCTCAGGACATTTTTAACAATTTTAATTTCCATAGTGGGTATATATGTAATTGCAATAGGTGTTTTTGCAATAACTACATATTTTAACGATGACCCCAATGACGACTGGTCAATACAAAGCGACAAGCCACTTGAAAAAATAACCGAGGTATTTTCGCCAAAGCTGCCCGACAGGACACAATTTGTAATTATGTGCACAGATGAGGACGGTACCCGTACAGATACTATTATGGTAGGCTGCTACAACTCCGTAACACAGGGTATAAGCCTACTTTCCGTACCCCGAGATACCATTGTATCCGTATCTGCCGCCAACTATGAAACCATGCGGGAGGAATTTCCCGAGCCGGGCAAGCGTACTATGAAAATTAATGCTGTTCATCACTATGCCGGTGATGATTTAGGCCCTGAGATGCTTGTAGACGAGCTTAATTCCCTGCTTGGCACGGATATTCAGTATTATGTAAGAGTAAACTTTGATGCTTTTCATTATCTGATTGATTCCATAGGAGGCATTGAGTTTGACGTACCTCAGGATATGGACTATGACGATCCTGCACAGGATTTGGCAATCCATCTTAAAGCAGGTGTGCAGATGCTTGACGGCGATAAGGCAGAGCAGCTTGTACGTTTCCGTAAGGATAACTACGGTGGCGGTTATGCCAACGGCGATCTGGGCCGTATTGAAATGCAGCAGAGCTTTATGAAGGTGCTGATTTCAAAGCTTGCAAGCGCAGATACAATCAAGAGTAATCCAAAGGCTTACGTAACTGCCTTTATAAAATATGTTAAAACAAATGCAGGCATATCAGATGCGGTAAAATATGCCTCTGCTCTTAATAAGATAGATACAGGCAAGATTGAAACCTATACTCTGCCCGGCTACATTGACTATGTGGCAGGTATTTCAGGCTATTCTCCCGATAAGGAGGAGGTTGATACTCTTGTATATGATATTTTTGAAAAGCCTATCGATGAGATAGTTGCCCAGCAGCAGGCAACGGCAGCAGAATCTGCAGAGCCTGTTGTTTCAGACTCCAAATCGGCCTCAATACAGGTACTTAACGGCGGCTATACCAACGGCAAGGCAGGCGAGGTTGAGGCAGCGCTTACCGCAGACGGTTATAATGTTGCGGATATAGGCACTTATAATGACGAAAAACAGCCGCAAACACGCATTTATGTTAAAGAAGAAGGTATGGGCAGTGACTTAGTGGAATACTTCAGCAATCCCGAAATCATAGTTGACTCTTCTTCAACAGGCACCTATGATATAATAATTGTTGTAGGTACAGACGAATAATTCTTACGGACTCAAGAGAAGTAAGCAGTCACTTTTCTTGAGTCTTTGAGTATTTGGAGGTTTAATGTGAATAATTATAATGACAGATATAATGACTATGACGGTGAAGAATTCACTCCCTCCCTGCGCAGACGCCGCAGAAATTCCGTACAGAAGGGACAATCTAAAAGGCGTAAATCAAAAAAACGTAAAAAGACGCCTTTGCAGAAGTTTTTAACAATAATATTTAGTGTTTTTGCGGTTTATCTTGCAGCACTTGGTATATTTACTCTTGCCGCATATCTCAGCGACGACCCCAATGATAAGCCGCTTGATATACTGACAAGCGTAATAGGCGGCAAGGTACCCGAACGCACAAACTTTGTTATAATGTGTACCGATGAGGACGGCACCCGTACAGATACCATTATGGTAGGCTGCTACAATTCCGTAACAAACGGGCTTGATATTATCTCAATCCCAAGAGATACCCTTGTTTCCGTTTCGGCAGCCCATTTTGAGCAGATGCAAGCGGAATATCCTTCACCCGACAGTCAGGAAATGCAGATAAACCATATTCACCATTTTATAGGTGTTGAAGACGGTCCTGAGGTACTGGTTGACGAGCTTGAAAGTCTGCTTGATATAAAGCTTGATTACTATGTAAGAGTAAACTTTGACGCTTTCCGTTACTTTGTTGATTCCATTGGCGGCGTTGACTTTGACGTACCGCGTGATATGAATTATGACGACCCTACACAGGATCTGGCAATTCATCTGGAAAAGGGTATACAGCACCTTGACGGCGATAAGGCTGAACAGCTTGTAAGATACCGAAAGGAAAACAACGGCATAGGCTATGCCAACGGTGATATCGGCAGAATTGAGGTGCAGCAGGCCTTTTTAAAGGCACTTGTTAAAAAGGCTGTAAGCGGTAGCACTATCAAGTCCAATCCAAAGGCATATATTACCACATTTTTTAAGTATGTAACAACAAACGCCTCCATTGGTGATATTGTCAAATATTCCTCGGAGCTTGATAAAATAGACACGGACGCAATGAATACATATCTTCTGCCCGGAGAGGCTCATAACAGATATTACTATGACAGGGAAGAGGTTGACCGTCTTGTTTACGAAATATTCAAGCGTCCAAGCAGTGAAATACTTGCAGAACTAACCGCAGAGGAAAACGGTACTGCACCAACGGACTCCAAATCAGCATCAATACAGGTGCTTAACGGCGGATATACAAACGGCAGGGCAGGTGAGGTACAGGATCTGCTTAACAATGAGGGCTACAATGTAGCCGACATTGATACCTATGATGATACCAAAAAGGAAGAAACCCGCATTTACGTCAGCAAAGACG
>CALIRN010000265.1 GCA_938042265.1 uncultured Eubacteriaceae bacterium | reverse complement strand
ATTCGGCAGCGGCCTGCACTGCTGCCGAATGTTATGGTATCACTCTGCGCCTTAGAGGCGTGAGATTTCCCATATCGTTTAAATTATAATCCCTATTCCTTAATTTTTCATTAACTTTTTTATTAAATTTCACTTAAGTTTATAACTTTACACGGGCTTTACAAACCTCCGCACCGCTGATATAATTCAAATTAAAAACGGCAGACAGGCATTTTACAAAAATTTAACATAAATTAAACTCTTTTGCAGTGTAAAATAATTTTAAAACCACTTATAATTAAAAAGTAAATTTTATATACAAAAGCATAAGGAGAAATGTCTTATGAATACAAAAATATTTGTTACCGAGGATGACGATAATATCCGTGAGCTTATAAAAATAGCCCTTGAGGGCTATGGCTACAATGTATATCCCTTTGAGAGTGCCGAGGAGGCACTTGAGGAGCTTGAAAACCAAACCTGTGACCTTGCAATATTTGACATAATGCTGCCCGGTATGGACGGTACGGAGGCCGTAAAGCAGATACGAACCGGTAAAAAAAACGCAAATCTGCCAATTATTATGCTAACCGCCAAGGACAGCGAGCTTGACAAGATAATAGGGCTAGATATGGGTGCTGACGATTATGTAACAAAGCCCTTCAGCGTACTGGAGCTTATGGCACGAATACGCTCACTGCTGCGCCGTTCACAGGCAGAGGACAAAACCGCATCTGCCGCACTTACAATAGGCGCTGTTACAATAAACACCAATACGGGCGAGGTACTTGCAGGAGATAAGCAGATAACCCTTACCCTTAAGGAGTTTGAGCTTTTAAAATATCTGGTGGAGAACACTCACAGAGTTGTATCCAGAAATGAGCTTTTAAACAAAATATGGGGCTATGAATACACAGGCGAAACAAGAACAGTGGATATACACATACGTACCCTGCGCCAGAAGCTGGGGGAACACTGCGAATATATCAAAACCGTAAGAGGTATGGGCTACAGAGCAGCTGACAACTAGGAGGTGCAAAATGAAGAATGCCGTTTTACGTGGATTTATAATGATTACCCTTATATGCCTTACGGTAATCAGCATAGCCTTCTGCTTTATCTACGCCAGCTTTAACCTTAAACAGACCGAAGGACATCTGCTTGAAACCATACACGTTATCGACCACAGCCTTGACTATACCGGTGATTTGGAAAAACAGGCAAATGAATTTGACCGTATACTGGAAGAAAAAACAAGGCTTACCCTGATACGCACTGATGGCACGGTAGTTGCCGATACAGCCTCGGTCAGCAATATAGACAGGGACAATCATCTTACCAGACCGGAGGTACAGCAGGCAATATCTGCGGGACAGGGTACCAACATACGTTATTCAACCTCTATGGGTACAGACCTTATATATGCGGCATCGCTTTCGGCAAACGGACAGTATATTATAAGGCTGTCGGACCCCTATAACGGCAGGCTGTATCTGGCAGGCTCCCTTATACCTGCCATAATGGTTACCTGTGTAATAGTATTTATATTGTCACTTCTTCTTGCTAAAAGGCTGTCCGGCAGTATCACCAGTCCCCTTACGGAGATATGTACAACACTGTCACAGACCAAAACCTACAGCAGTACAATTAACCTGCCAAAGTGCAGATATGAGGAGATAAACTCCATAACCGACGCCATAAACACTCTTTCAAAGCGTGTTGAAAAAACCATTGAGGATATTCACTTTGAAAAAAAGAAAACCTCATACATTCTTGACAATATGCAGGAGGGGCTTATACTCCTTGATGACAATCAAAACGTTATGATAATAAATAAGGCAGCTATGGACATACTGGACTGCAAAACCCGCAGCTTAGGAAAAAGCATATTGTACTATACCCAAAACCTGCTTATTTCACAGGGTATTGAAGCCGCCTTTAATACGGGCATTGAACAGAGCTTTGATATAACTGACTCAAAGGGGCGCATATTCAACATACTTATAAGCAAGGTAAACAAAAGCGACTTTAAATATTCCAGGGACGGCGCTATTATCTTTATGCCTGAGGTAACCAGAGACAGGGCTGCTGAAAGTATGCGTCAGGAGTTTTTCTCCAATGCCTCTCATGAGCTTAAAACCCCGATAACCTCAATCCAGGGCTACGCGGAGCTTTTAACCTCCGATATCCAATACAGCAGTGAGCAAAAAAAAGAGTTTTTACAACGCATAAAATCCGAGGCAGCTAATATGACCGGTCTTATAAACGATATACTTACCATTTCACGTCTTGAGTCGGGCAGTAATACCGAAAGTGAAAGCCCTGTCAGCATTTCGCTGCTTATACAGGATATCTTTCACAGTGTAGAGCCTATGGCTAAAGAGAAAAATATTTCCCTTTACACCGACTGCAGCAACATCTGTATCATGGCTGATTACAAAATGCTGTATCAGCTTGCCAACAACCTTATTGTAAATGCGGTTAAGTACAACAGGCAAAACGGCTCTGTTACCGTTACTGCCTCGTATGATGAAATATTTATCCTTACTGTTGCCGATACGGGCATAGGTATACCTGCCGACAGCAAGGCAAGGGTTTTTGAACGCTTTTACCGCGTGGACAAAGGCAGAAGCAAAAAAACCGCAGGCACGGGACTTGGGCTTGCAATAGTCAAGCACGTTGTAAATTACTATCACGGCTTCGTCAGGCTTGAAAGTCAGCTTGATGTGGGCACTGAAATTACGGTTAGCCTGCCTGTGGAGGAGGTCAGATAAATTACAAGGGGGTTCACGCTTTTCATCAATAAAAGCGTGAACCCCCTTTAACAATAAATCACATCATTATTTTCCGCTGCTGCCCAGTTTTCCACTGCCTCTTTGGGAGGGATACTCCTTTACTTTATCGGCAGATATTTCTTCAATACCCAGCTCATTATGGACATTATGTACTATCCCCTGAAAAAGCGCCTTGCCATAGGGATAAACAATCATTGTTTCCTCAATAAGGGCTTTAAAGCTGTCAGGCAGGGTATTTATATCTGCCTTAAGTATAACAAGCGGCTTGCTGCTGCAGTTGGTAGTTGCAAGAAACCACTCACCTCTGTAGCCCGAGTCAATAACCCCTGCACTGTATTTAATGCCCTTGCTGCCGCTGGAGCCACGCTCCTGTATCTGAATATAGTAATCAACAGGGATAACGCTGGCTATGCCTGTGGGCACAAGCCTTGTTTCATTAGGCGGAATAATAAGATAGTCCTCTTCAAAGCAGGGATAAATGTCAAGCCCTGCATTCCACATATCTCTCTGAGGGATTTTGGCACCCTCTCTTAATTTAGCAAATAAAATATTTTCCATTAATTTCACCTTACTCATAATTATAGAGTACAACCTCGCCCTTTTCAACAGTGGACTGTACATCAATTATCCTCTGGTTGCTGCTGCCCCTCCAATGAAGCTGAGGGTCCTTTAAATCCTCCACAAATCTGCCGTCTACAAGTACGTCAACATACTGCATAACAGGCAGGTTACTTACAGCCTCCCACAGAAAGCCGGTATAAAGCCAGATATTTTTTTCAGGGTGCTTTTCCTTATATTCTTTGGCAAGACGTGTTATCTCCTCCCTGTTATCAGGGTGGAGAGGGTCACCGCCGCTGAAGGTTATACCGCTTATATAGCCCTTGCCGCCTTCAGAAAAAAGCTCCCTTTCCGCCGCATCGTCAAACAAAATCCCGCCGTTTATATCCCATGTGATAGGGTTATGACAATTTTCGCAATGATGGGTACAGCCTGCAACCCACAGCACTGTCCTTAAGCCCTCACCGTTTAACATATCATCATGTGTAATATTATGGTATCTCATAGTTATTGCTTCCCTCCAAACAATGAGCTGATGCCATTGCTTTGTTACATACTCTTTCTATCGGCAATTTCTGCCATTTTTGCATCGTTAAGACGTGTATCGCCGTTTACTCTTGAATAGCTGAGGTAGCCGTTCATACGCTCTATTTTGGTAAGGTTTTTGCTGCCGCACTTTGGGCATACATCCATATCCAGCTCCTCGTGACCGCAGTCATCACAGTAGGACAGGGAGAGATTTACGCCCTCGTAAAAGCCCATATCCATAGCCCTGTAAATAAGGGTTTTGATAGCGTCCGTATTGTAGGAGATAGGATACTTTACATACTGTATCTTGCCGCCGTTCATCAAATTCCAGAAGCGCTTTTCAAGGTCCTGCTTCTGTATTGGAGTAATATTTTCCGATACATGGCAGTGGAAGCTGTTGGAAACATACTCCCTGTCAGAAACGTGCTCAATAATGCCGTACTTCTTTCTGAACTGCTTTACCTGTAAGCCGCAAAGGCTCTCCGCAGGTGTGCCGTAAAGGGCATAAAGTATGCCGTCCTCCTTTTTGTACTCATCAACCTTTTTATTGATATGCTCCATTACCTCAAGGGCAAACTGACCATCCTCCGCAAGGCTCTTTTGGTTATAAAGCTCCTGCAGCTCATTAAGGGCGGTAATGCCAAAGCTGATTGTACAGGACTTAAGCAAAGGCTTGATTTTATCGGAGGGCTTAAGATGTCCGCCGTAGAAGCCTCCCTCACAGTATGCAACAGGGTTTGTTGACGCCTTCATTTCACCAAGATAATCAATAGTCTTTTTATGGATATTTCTTATCATTTCAAGATAGTAGTCAAGCACCTCATAAAAATCTCTGCTTTCAGCCCTTGCCTTAGCAAGAATCATAGGCAGGTGCAGGCTTATTGCACCTAAGTTAAAGCGGCCTACGGTAATTGCCTTATCATTTTCATCCGCAGGCTGCATACCGCCTCTTTCAAACCACAGTGAAAGGAAGGCACGGCAGCCCATAGGGCTTATAACAACGCCATACTTTTGATAAGCTCTCGCCACATAGCTGTCGCCCGATAAGCTTAACCAGTCGGGATACATGGTTTTGGCAGAGCAGGAAAGACCTGCCTCAAATACATCATGGAGCTCACAGCCCTCACCGTGAAGCTTTTCATCATACAAAAATACAATCTTTGGGAAAAGTACGGGCTTTTTATTGCCCTCCTTACCCTGTCCCTCCTTATGGACATCAAGGGCCGTAATGGCAGCCATTTTGCCGAAACGGTCCCTGGCAAGACCCAGTGTTATGGTAATAAAGGGATAATCGCCTCTTGAGGAGCCCACGGAGTTAAGCTTGTATTCAAGCCCCTGAAAGCCCTGCTCAAACTCTCTTTTTACCTTTTTCAAGGCAGCCCTGTCAATATATTCCTCATCATTGGAGGTAAGGGCGCCGCCGTCCTTTGTAAAAAGCACGTAATCCTTTATTTCGTCATAATATTTTTTATAGCTCTTTTCCGCATAAGGAGCCAGAATTTTATCAATCTCAGGCACTGTAAAGCCCCCGTACTGCTGACTTGCGGTGGATAATACCACATCGCCTATAACATCAAAGGCAACAGGCAGAGTCTTAGGCTCGTTGTACCATAAATTACCCATTTCAAAGCCGCCCTTTAAAACAGACGCCATATCAAAAAGACAGCAGTTCATTGTATCACGTCTTGCGGACATATCGTGGATATAGATGTATCCGTCACG
>CALIRN010000264.1 GCA_938042265.1 uncultured Eubacteriaceae bacterium | reverse complement strand
TATATAATTTTTACCTCGTTATCGTTGTGTTTGTTATTCAGTTTTCAAGGTGCAACGGCTGCCATTTTAAGAGATTTATTTTCTTCTCTCTGACAGCGCCTAATTATAATAACATAACAAAAGGGGATTGTCAACAATTTTTTTAAATTTTTCGTATTTTTTTTATTTTTTTCAAAATAGCTTTAACCAAGGCTTAACCTATATTTTACTTTTCCCCTTTATGATAAAATTATTCCCATAAAAATATCACCTGTATCAAGCCTTACAGGTGATATATAATACACTAATTATATGGAAGAAACTTTTCACATCAATCTTTTACAACATCACCACTGTAAGCATTTACATAATATGCTGCCGTTCCCCCATCCACATAAACCTTGTACTGAGGTACTGCCGCCAGCTCTCCACTGCCATGTCTTTCGGTAAGATAATAGCCCTTTTCCACCCCATCTATGGTAGTTGCGACAAAGTCAGCCATAATCGACTTTGATGCAGCATAAACCGCCTCATCGGCGGAGATTATCTCCTCTTTGCTGCCCTTATACTCAACAGGCTGCTGATAATTGAAAACAATTTCTATTTTTCCATTTTCATAAACCCACGCCTTTAAATAATTGCTTAATACAAGCTGATTATGAAAGCGCTGCCCAAACTCAAAATAATATCCTCCGTCAGCGGCAAATTTCACACGCTCCCTGTAATCTGTAAACCGACGATTAAGCTCATTTACATATCCAGCCAGATAAGCTGCCGCTGTATCCTCATCAATAACCAACCTGCCTCCCAGCTCTCCTTCAAAACGTACACAGTCACTTGAAACAGTAAGCCTGCCCTTATCTCCGGAAAACACTATGTCTCCGTCCTCCTCCGTACGTCTGACACCGCTTATTTTGCCGAAAAATATCTCCTGCAAAACAATGTTGTCATATTCATATGAGCGCATATAAAGCTGACCCATATCGGAAAAATCCTCCGTCAGCTCACAATTCAGCGTTATTCCTCTATCCTTAAGCACTGTGGAAACAGCACGTATATCCTCTGCACTAAGCCTGGTTTCACTGAGCTTTACTATATTAAGCACAAAAAACAGACAGTTAATTACAATAAGAAAAACTATGGTATAATTTTTAGCCTTTTTCCATTCCATTATCCGCCTGCCGCCCCCGCATCCCTAATGTATTTGATGCCGTCAATATCAATTATCCACCAAAGTGACATATTATTCTCCTCACCACCGTCTATATATGCAAGAGATAGCTCGTCAACTCTAGGCTGGTCAGCCTCATCCAGCTCATTATAGACATCATCAACAGCATACAGAAAATCACAGCCTGCCGTCATGCTCTCCTTGCTTTCAAGGCTATAAACAACGCAGTAACGCTTATATCTTGATACTCTGCCATAGCTGGCGCAAAGCTCAATATAGTCCTTCATACCCGTGGCTTCCTTAAGGCTGTCACTCATAACAATAGGAAAATTGTTTGCCTTGTATCCGAAATACATAATATACTGACCGCCCTCAAAGCTGTAATCCCTAAGGTAAAACTCGTTGCTTATACCCAAATCCCTTTCAAGCACAGCCTGACAAGCCATATAGTTTGTATAAAAACCGTTTTCATCAGTCTGATTGCCTGTACTGTAGTTAGAGTACTCCAGCACACCCTTGGGATAATACTTTACTACTGCGCTTTCATCACTGTAATTAAGTACACCGTTTATATTATTACTCCACTTGCCCGCAGGATTATCAAAGAAAAGATTTACTTCTCCCTCCAATGCAGTCCTGTCCTCCTCATCGGCATACTGAAGCCGCGGTGAAACATAGGAATAGCTTACACTCTGACCGTCCCACCGGGGGATAAAAACATTGCCGTTAAATATCTCAAAACCGTTTTGTACACTGGAAATATAATAAATTTTTTCACCCATGCCCGAAAATCCGCTAAAAAGTCCGTTAACATCGGAGGCAAGACTATTGTCATCAATCATCAGCTCCATACTCCACAGTGTTTTGGAATTAATAAACCTCAGCCTTGCACTGCCGCCGTCACAGGAAAGCACTAACGTATCAAAGCTTTTGATTTTACCCGTATTGCCATTTGAAATGCCCAAAAAAGCCTCCGCCTCATTTTTGCCAAGGATACAGCTGTATTCATAAACAAAGCATTTGCTTTGGAGTATACTCTTCCAGTTGGCAGTACCCTCGGATACAACCTCGCCCTTTCGCAAAAGCTTTGTTATTATCTCATCTGTGGAATCCTTAAAGCTGCTGCTGTAAATGCCGTTTTCACGGCAAAGCATTTTATTGTCGCCTAAATTGATGATTATGCGCTCAAGAGTATGGCTTATTTCACCGCCCTGCTGCAAAACGGAGGTTTTGTCCGTAAAAGAAAAAAAGTTATGGCCTGAAAAATCTTCAAACCATAACTCCGCAGTCTGATATATAGCCAAAATCATCAAAAAAGCAATTATAAAGTTTTTACCTACACTTTTCATAAATTCACCTTTTTGGAGCAGTGGCATTTATGCTTACCAGCCGCTCTTTTGACCGGGCAGGGCAATATACTGAGAAAGCACAGATTTAATTGCATGACCCTTTCTGTTGATAGTTGCAGATGCCTGCGAATGCTTATCACCCTTATCGGCAGCAATTACAACGTAATTTTTGCCCTCCACAAGGTCCACACTCTGGCTGAAAATACCTGTTGAACCCACAGTTAAGCTGTATGTATTTACCGTACTTAAGTATGTAGTACCATCAGCCTTAGCCTTTTGCTCATACACGGTTATTTCAATATCCGCACCTTTCTCGGCAGTACCTGAAATTATCCTTGTTGAGTCAAATGTTATTTCAACGGACTTTGATGTATCAACGCCCCCTGTAATAGCAAATTTATCAACAGGAGCAGCTGCCAGCACAGAAACGCTCTGTGCAGTTATTATGCCCATTAAAAGTATAAAACCTGCTAATAACTTTTTCATTGCAGTACTCCTTTCTAAAATCAGTAAACATACCATTTTCTCTACACAATTATATTATACACCCAATATGTTACAAATCAATTACATTAGCGTTACATTTTTTTAAAGCCTGTCGCAAATGCCGTCAACACTGCTTAACAAGCGACACACGTCAAATATTAAATTTATATTACAACAATTTTTGCCAAAAAAACATTTACTCCTCTTCACACTTAGGGAAGGTTAAAATCATGGTAGTGCCCTTACCTTCCTGACTTTGAACCTTAATGGTACCATGGTGAGCATCCATAATTTCCTTAACAATGGCAAGACCAAGACCGTTGCCGCCCATTTGCCTGCTACGTGCCTTATCCACCCTGTAAAAACGCTCAAAAATCCTGTCAAGTGCCTCCTTTGGCATACCTATGCCATTATCCGTGATGCTGACGGAATAGTGTCTGTCATCGGCCCTGGCAAAAATTTTAATTTCAGCATTTTCAGGGCTGTATTTTACAGAGTTTGAAATAATATTTGTAATTGCCTGATTAACTCTTGCGGCGTCAGCCATAATAAACATGGGCTCCTTTGGGCGCCTGAATTTAAGCGTCTGGTTCTTTTGCGAGGCAACCACCACATTCTGCCTTACACAGCCGTCAATGAGCTCAATAAGGTCAGCCTTTTCAAAATCAAATTTATTTACCTTTGTATCAAAGCGTGATAAATCCAGCAGGTCATCACGCAGCAGCTTCATTCTGTCAGCAGCCACATCAATCTCTTTAAGAAAATCCGTGGCAACCTCCTTATCATCAACGGCACCGTCAAGCAGCAGCTCCGCATAGCCCTTGATTGTAGTAAGAGGAGTTCCTATCTCATGGCTTACATTTGCAACAAACTCCTTACGCATATCATCAAGCTGCCTGTGCCTTGTAATATCGTGGAGCACCACAATAACTCCGTTAAGCTTGTTACCTGCAAAGCTTGGCACCAGGGCAACGGAAATATATTTGCCGTCCTGGCAGACAACTACCTCCTTGCCCCCCGGTCTTATACAGCTTCTGTCCAATGAAAGCTTTTCAAGAAACCAGTCCAAAGAAACAAGTATATCGTCCATTTCAATCATATCATAGCAGACCTTATTTGCATGAATAAGTATACCGTTTTCATCAAAAGCAAGCACTCCGTCCGTCATATTATGGAGTATAACCTCAAGCTTATCTCTCTGACTCTCGACCTCTGTAACGTTTTTTCTCAGCTCACGTGCCATTGTATTAAAGCTGCGGGTAAGCTGACCTATCTCATCGTTGCTTTTAACCGCAGCATGCTGCTCCAGCTTGCCCTTTGCAAGTAGATTGGCTTTTTTTGTAAGCACAATAATAGGGTCTGTAATGGTAT
Source organism: uncultured Eubacteriaceae bacterium (assembly GCA_938042265.1). GTDB lineage: Bacteria > Bacillota > Clostridia > Lachnospirales > CAG-274 > CALWRD01. Next base: position 960 of record CALIRN010000264.1, on the reverse strand, counting down.
TTGCAAACAGCATACCCACAGCCGCACCCATAACAATAGCAAGCGCCACCGCAATCATAATTGTGCTTGTTACCTGTTTACGGCTCTGCTTTATGCTTTCACCGTCCATCTGAACATAAACCACATATTCCACATTTCCGTCAACGTCCTTAACGCTGTGAGCATAGCTCACCCATTCCTTAACCTGACCGTTTCTGTCAGCCTCGCGCTTACCTGAAACAAACTGGTCCTGACCCGCCAAAGCCGAAATTACCGCAGAGCCGTTAAAGCTTAAATAGCTTTCCTTATCCGTAGTAAGGGAGCTGGCAACGGTTGCACCGTCCTTATCCAGTATATGCCCTCTTAAGTTCTTCTGTGATGAATTTGTAATAACCAAATTTACTATACCCTCAGCAAACTGCTCTGGGCTTTCATACTGATCTATAACCTGCTCCTCAATATAAGCCGCATACTGCTCCAGCTCCTCTCTTGCTCTTTCATTCTCCTGTCCCGAAATACTCATTATAATAAAGGTACCGCTGACAAGCATAACAATAAACACAAGAGATAAGTACATGAAAACCAGTTTCCAACGAATACTAACCATTTATACCACCATAATCATAAAAAACTGTTACGTTGAAAAATAATAGCCTACACCTCTTTTGGTATTGATATAGCGAGGCTTGCCGGGATCATCCTCAATCTTTTCCCTTAAACGTCTGATAGTAACATCCACACCTCTTGGCTCGCCGAAATACTCATATCCCCACACCTTTTCAAGCAGCTTTTCCCTTGTAAAAATCTGAGACTGCTGCGTTGCAAGAAATTTAAGCAAATCATACTCCTTAAGTGTAAGGTTAATAAGCTCGCCTCTTTTACGCACCTCATAGCGGTCAAAATCTATGGTAAGGTCACCGTAGGTCTGCACATTTCCGCTGGATACCGGCTCTGTGCTCTTTACCGCATTGCGCCTTAAAT
>CALIRN010000263.1 GCA_938042265.1 uncultured Eubacteriaceae bacterium | reverse complement strand
TGTAGATTAAAAAGCATATAAAACCTGCCATAATACCCTGGATAAGCTTGCCGACCAAATACTTTCCCACAGACAGCCCCGCACCCGATATAAAAGATGCAGACTGGGCATGAATAGACAAACCGCCCCACGAAATAACTGCGCATATAACAGGATAATTAATTTTGTCAGCAGATGTGAGCCGACCCATTCCGTTTGTTACCTCCAATATACCCGCAATAAGTCCCTTGGCGCATTCTCTGTCCACAGGCAGCAAAAACGCAGCAAAATCCAGCAGCCTGCAGCTCTCAAATATAGCACAGATTACTGAAAACAACACTATAAAACCGCCTACAAGGGTAATGCCGTTTACTCCAGACAAAACCGCTTCAGATAGAATGTCACACAGATTGCATTCAGCTCCTTGGGCAGAATATCTTTGGCTTATTTTATTTTCAGGTGAAAATATGCCCGAAATTATACCTATTATAACGGCGGAAATATATTGTATAAGTAAAAACATCATGCCTACTCTTCCGTTTCCAAACATTCCCTCTCCCACAGCTCCCACTACAAACAGAGGTCCTGTGTTATTGCAGAACATAGTCAGCCTTTCGGCCTCACTTCTGCTTAACAATCCCTCATTATACAGGTCACAAGCGGTCTTGGCTCCTAACGGGCAGCCTGATATTACACCTATTGCCATGGCAAAGGCACCCTCGCCCGATATGTTAAACAGTCTTTTGCAAAGCGGTGCCATTACTCTGCCAAGCCTTTGGGGAAATCCCACCTTAACAAGCATTGCGGTAAAAATCATAAATGGCAGTAAAGAGGGTACCACGTTGTTGTACCACAGCAGAAGTCCGTTTTTTGCTCCCTTTAAAATTTCTTTTGGAAATATGAGCATTATAGCATTGAAAAACATCAGCAAAGTTGTTATAATATAAAAATATAGTGGAGTTTTATGTATTTTCATTTTAAATCCATTTTGACTTTTATAAAATTTTATGCGGAGGAATAATTTTATTTCACTAAATTATCCCTTTTTAAAAATAAACAATTAATCGGAGGTAGTTTTCTGTGGCAGATGAAAGAAACAGAAGAAATAATAAAAAAAATAACAGCATAGCCAGTGACAGGGTTATCTACCTCAATAGGAAAGATATACGAAGCAACAGCAGAAGGCGCAGTAAACCCACTGCTACCCCAAGCACGGCAGAAAGCAGAAGAACTACCTCAAATAAAAGCCGCAGAGGCTCCGCTTCGTCACGTCCGTCCAACGGTACCGTCAGACAGACCGCCTCCTCTGCTCCTGCACGTACACGCCGCAGAACAGCAGATACAAGGACAAGCTCTGCACGCATAACAGGTACCCCTGCGCCAAGGCGCAGCAGTGTACCCGTACGGCAGAGTGATACCTACGGCAGACGCAGGGATATACCCTCCGAAAGCCTCCGACAAAGGACAGTACAGCAGAATACACGTAGCCAAAGACCTGCTCCAAGACCAAAAAAAAGCAGACCAAGGGTAAAGGCATCCAGCTGAGAAAAATATATTATTATTTCCAGATATTTACCGCCTGTTTTCTTCTCCTGCAATAATGATGCAAAGGGTGAGAAAAGGCGTTACAAAAAAACCTCAAGACGAGGTAACAACACAGGTATGATAATTGTTGCTGCCGTTATTGCACTGCTCTTTTTAATTTACATAGGCGGCTATGCCATAAATATGTCGCATACCGATAAAATTGCTTATGAAACCATACAGGTTGGCAGTGTTGACTCGGCAAAAAAAGCGGACGGTGTTATTATCCGTTCAGAAAAGGTGTTTACAGCGCCCTCCAGCGGTGCTGTTGAATATGCCGTACCTGAAAACGAAAAAATCCGCAGCGGTACGGTTGTATGCAGTATAAGCAACGCACAGGCAGTAGCTCAGCTTCAGGAAAATCTTGACAGTATTAATAACGATATTATGAAGCTTCAGCAAAACCGTCAGGATATTTCCGAGCATACTGAGGAGGTCAACAAGCTTGAAACCCAAATTAAAAATATAACTGATGAAAATACCTTTGACTTTGTCAGCGGAGATTTTTCAGATGTTTACAACCTTAAATACAGCGTTGAAAATAAGCTTAATACAAGAAACCAACTCCTTTTAAGCGAAAACAGCGGCTCTTTATCGGAGCTTGCAGGGCAGAGAAGCAACGAGCTTAAGCAGATAAACGACAATATTAAACAGGTTACCTCCGATGTGGGGGGTATAGTATGCTACACTGTTGACGGCACGGAGTCAACCTTTACTCCTGAGGCTGCCCAATCGCTTACAAAGGAGCAAATTGAGCAGAACAACCAAGGTACCGGCGGTATTAAAACCAATGTTGCCGCCAATGACCCTATTTTTAAGGTTATTACCTCAAATGAATGGTATATAGCCTCTTATATGCCCGACAGCTACACCGAGGGCTGGGAAACAGGCAGAGAAATGAATCTTTATCTGCAAAACGGCGTTGAATCAAACCGCACCCTTGACGTTACGGTAACCGTACTTGAGCATGGCGAAAAGGAGGCTTATGTGGTATTTAAGACAGCTGATTTTATGTCGGACTATATGGATTTAAGAAATATAAGCTTTGAAATTGACAAGCCTAAAACAGGCTACAAAATACCAAATACCGCAATTTCACAGCAGACACTGCTTAAAATACCATCGATATATGTTGATGCTGACAGCAATACCGTTGTAAAAGTAACTGACAGCGGCGATAAAACGCTTGAAATCACCGTTTCAGGTACGGAAAGCGATGAAAACGGCGAATATTCCCTCGTACCAGTACAAATGGGCTATCTCAGCGCAGGTGATACGCTTAAGCATGGCGACCAGACGCTTAAGGCTGATGAGGTTGTAACCGTAGATGGCGTATTTCTTGTAAACTCAGGTGTAACAAAATTTGTTAAAATAAATAAGGAAAATTCTGTTTCCAGCGGTGATTACACCGTACTTGATGAAAGTAAAAATCCCAATATACACATCTACGACAGAGTAGTACAAAATGTTTCCAATGTACAGGAAAATCAGAATATATATGAATAGAGGCTAAAAAATGAGTACAATAGGTAAAAATTATATTTCCGTTAAAGAGAGGGTTGCTGCTGCCGCAGTAAAAAGCGGCAGAAAGCCTGAGGACATTATGCTGGTAGCCGTCAGCAAAACCAAACCCGTAGAGGAGATAAAACAGGCTGTAGAGGCCGGCGCTCATATCCTTGGCGAAAACAAGGTACAGGAGGTTATGGCAAAGTATGACGAAATACCCCACGTACAGTGGCATCTTATAGGACACTTACAGACCAACAAGGTTAAATATATAATTGACAAGGTTAAAATGATACATTCCGTTGACAGCCTTAAGCTGGCGGAGGAAATATCAA
>CALIRN010000262.1 GCA_938042265.1 uncultured Eubacteriaceae bacterium | reverse complement strand
CTCCAAACTGATTATTTTTATTATACATCAGTTTAGAGGTTTACACAAACTTTGGGATTGCCCCGGTAGGGGCGAACATTCCGTTTTTTTAATCAATTTTCAGTTCTTTTTTTAATACTTTGATGCCCTCAACAACGGCATCAACTCTATTGCATTGCAAAACATCTGCACATTTTTGAATATCGTCAATCTCATTTTTTGACATTCTAAACCCTATTTTTTTAGTGCGTGGGTTTGTTGTTGGTCTACCCATTTTTTTTGAGGTATTTATAAAAAATTCCTCCTTTACTCTTGCCTTTTTATATGATATAATAATTTTGCAAATAGGGGGTGGTGGCAAGTACCACCCGAATTTGTGTTTTTGGTTGCCTTGCTTATTTAAGCAGGGCTTTTTTTAATCTTCTAATGTTTTCTGAAGATTTGCGGCAACTTTTTCAAGCTTTTCTTTTTCCTTGCAATCTGCAAGGGTTTCAAGAACTTCGTTGATGTCATCTAAAACAAATCTTACAAAGCCGTTAAATTGTTTATCTGTCATTCCCATATCAACCATATTTATTCTCCTTTCTGACACTTGCCGTCTTACTTGCTCGGATGTTGTCCCTTGCTGTAACTATATAATAACATATGGTCGACCAAATGTCAAGGGCTTTTTTTGTAATTTTAAAAAAATTTTTTGAATATGCCAAAATATAAGTATTTAAGCCAATTTTTAAGGCTTTATTTTTTTGCGTTGAGCTAAGGGCTTGACACTTTTTATTATGTTATTGTAGTGTGGTGCTCTGACCTGTTTCCGTCAAGGTACTTCCGAAGGGGCAGGGGGCGTGCGGGGCGAACGAGGCGCGATTCTTCTTCCGATAGGGGTAAAAAATTTTTGTGGGTTTCGTTACGAAAGTTAATAGTTTTTAATAGCAAATAGTACGAAATAATACTTTTTTAAATGTTATAATATTAATAAAAACGGAAGTGCGTGAGGGGAGGAATGTTAATGCGTAATGATGAGGATGTAAAGCAGGATTTGATTGCTGCTGTTAATGCCAAAACTAACAGCATTGACATTCCCTGTCGTGTTGAGGTAATTGCCGGGATTTTCAACCTCAGCGTAAGGCGCATACAACAGCTTACGCAAGAAGGTGTGCTGCCAACTGCTGATGTAACGGTAAACGGCAGAAAAACAAGGCGGTATTTGCTGATTGACACTATAAAGAGGTATACAACATATCTATCAGATAAGGCAAATGGCAAAGATGGCTCTGACAGAATGAATAAACTTAAGGAGCAGAAGCTTGAAGCGGAAATTGCTCTTAAAGAAACACAGGGAGAACTGCATGGCATAAAAAAAGATATTGCTATTGGCAGATATATAGACCTTGAAACAGTGGAGCTTGACTATATCAATTTTTTTATTGTATTTAAAAAGTTTTGCTTGTCGATACCTAGCAGGCTAGCAGGCAGAATTAGAGGCAGCCTTGACCCTATAGAGGTCAGGGCGATTGAAAAGGACCTTAATGACGAAATAGTATCTATGCTTAATGGATTTGTGGTTGCAGGCGTGAGTGATACGGAAACAGGTGGGGCTATTGGCTAGGGTTAGAAAGTACAAAGTTACCGAATACCAGAAAAAAGCTTTACAGTTTTTAAAGCCACCTGAACAATTAACGGTGTCACAATGGGCTGAAAAATACAGAGTGCTTGACAGCAAGACAGCAGCTATACCAGGTCACTGGCGTAATGCTCAGACACCATACCTTGTTGATATAATGGATGAGCTGAACAATTACGAAACAGAGGAAATAATATTTGTAAAACCTACACAGGTGGGTGGTACAGAAGCATTGCATAATATGGTGGGTTATGTTATACAGCAAGACCCGTCACCTGCGATGATTGTATACCCTACAGAGGCACTTGCTAAGAATGTATCGGAGAACAGGCTTGAACCGATGATATTATCGGCACAGCCTCTTTTGCAAAGGTATAAAAAGAATGAATCTGACAGATATGAGCTACAATTTGACGGTATGTATTTATGTCTTGAGGGTTCAAATTCTCCGTCAAGGCTTGCTAGTAAGCCTATAAAATACTTGTTTCTTGATGAGGTGGATAAGTACCCAGGGGCAAGTAAAAAAGAGGCGGACCCGATAAGCCTTGCAAAGGAGAGAACAAAGACCTTTCACAACAAAAAAATATTTATGACAAGCACACCTACCTTGAAAACAGGGCATATTTGGAAAGCAAAGGAGGATGCCGATATTGAAAAGCATTACTTTGTACCCTGTGTGCATTGTGGAGAGTATATAGAGCTGAAATTCAGCCAGATAAAATTTCCTGAAAAGGAGGAGGGCTTATCCTATACCGACAGAGCAGAATGTGCTGTGTACGTGTGTCAGGAGTGTGGTTGCCTTATAAATGACCACGAAAAGTCACAAATGCTTAAAATGGGAAGGTGGCAGGTAGTAAAACAGAATACTAAGTACACAAAGGTGGTTGCTTACTGGATGAATACGCTGTATTCGCCCTTTGTGAGATTTGCCGACATTGCAAGGGAGTTTTTATATACAAAGGATGACCCGGACAGATTTCAGAACTTTGTGAACAGTTGGCTTGCTGAACCATGGGAAGATACTAAGCTTAAAACAAGCGCTGACCTTGTAATGGAAAGGCAGACGGATATTGAACAGGCGATTGTGCCTGATTGGGCTAAGCTATTGACAGGTGGTGTTGATGTACAGGAAAATTGTTTGTACTGGACAATACGCGCCTGGGGTGATTACCTTACAAGCCAGAATATAGCACATGGACAGGCACTTTCCTTTGCAGAAATTGAAAATGTGATGAACCTTGAATATCTAAGGCAAGACGGCAGTGGAATGGTTGTAGACCTTGCCCTTATAGATTCAGGTAATGATACTGACAGGGTATATGATTTTTGTTCCGATTGTTCTGATTGGGCTTTACCTGTAAAAGGTTCATCGGGCAATATGCTCTCACATTATAAGATAAGTAAAATAAACAAAACAGGCAGTAGAGCTTATGGTATGAACCTTATACTTGTTGACACAGGAAAGTACAAGGATATGATTGCAGGCCGTATGCGAAAGAAAAACGGCACAGGCTCTTGGATGGTATACAAGGACTGTGACAGAGAGTATGCCGAGCAGGTAACGGCAGAACATAAGGTAAACAGAAAAAATGGCAAAAAGACCGAGCAGGTATGGGTGGTTAAAACTACCAGAGCAGATAACCACTATCTTGACTGTGAGGTTTACTCTATGGCGGCTGCTGATATGCTTGGAGTAAGAACTCTGCATTTACAGATAACAGATAGTAATGTTAATGAACATAAACCGGTAGAAACCTCACCAGAGGAAAACTGGATTGAAAAGAATGAAAACTGGATTTCGGGGTGATTGCTTATGGAAAATAAATATACGCCACAGCAAATGCTGACAGAGGTAAATAATGCTATATGCGCTGTGCTTGTAGGCGGACAAAGCTATAAGATTGGTACAAGACAGCTTACAAGGGCAGACCTTGGGCTTCTTAAAACAATGAGAAGTGAGCTTGAGGCACAGATTGCAGCAGATGAAAGTAACTGTCTTATGGATAATACCTATGTAGCAATATTTTCGGGCAGGTGACTATATGGAAAATAACTTAAATCCTCTGGATAGAATAATTGAATTTATATCCCCAAAATGGGGAGCTGAAAGACGTGGCTGGAGAGCTATGAACGCTTATGACGCAGGGCACTTTGACAGGGTGAATAATAACTGGCGCGTTTTTAATGAATCGGCTGAAATAACAGACCGTTACAGCAGGGATACGGTACGGGCAAGGGCAAGGGATTTAGAGCGTAATTCGGATATGATGAACGCTGTAATATCGGCCTTTAAGCGTAATGTTGTGGGCGGAGGTTATCACCTACAGGCAAAGACGAATAATGAAAGCCTTAACAATGAGCTTGAAGCACTGTGGAAGCGCTGGTGCAAAAAGCAAAATTGTGATGTTACAGGCACTCAGTCCTTCAGTCAGATTATAAGAATGTGTGTACAGCGTAAAAAGGTCGACGGCGGTATATTGATTGCAAAGCGGTACACCGAACAGGGCTTTATACCGTTTCAGCTGCAGATATTTGAGGTTGATGAACTGGATATATGCCAAAGTATGCCGAGATACAGCGGCAATAGGGTTGTAGGCGGAATTGAATATAACTCCTATAACCGTCCTGCGGGCTATTTTATAAGGCAGTATGATATTGACGGAATAACGGCAACAGAGCCTGTATGGATTGACGCTAAAAATATTATATTTTATTTCAGCAAGCGCAGACCCTCACAGGTAAGGGAAATGCCCGACATGTCTCCTACGATTACACGAATAAGGGATACAAACGAGTTTATGACAGCGGTATCCGTAAAGGAGCGAATTGCCGCTTGCCTTGCAGTATTTATAAAAAAGGTAAACCCAAATATGGGCAGAAATACGGCAAATAATCTGCAGCACACATACCACGGCAAAACAATAGCGCCCGGTATGATTAGGGAGCTTAATGCAGGTGATGAAATACAGGTTGTAAATCCATCGGGACAGGCTACAGACGCCACAAGCTACATAAAGCTGCAGCAAAGGCTTATGGGTGCAGGGCAGGGTATAAGCTATGAGGCAACAAGCAGGGATATGTCAGATACCAATTATTCCTCTGCACGCCAGGCGATAATTGAGGATGAAATGACGTATGCGGAGGAGTGCGAGCTGCTTATTGAGCTGCTTGATGAGGTTTATGAAACCTTTGTTATATCCTGTTATATTGCAGGGGCTATAGAGGTAAATGACTTTTGGGATAACAAGGCGGAATACCTTGAGCATACGTGGGTTAAAGCTCCTAAAAAGTGGATTGACCCATACAAAGAGGCAAACGCTAACAGGATTGCCATTGAAACCTGCCAAAAGACATTTAAGCAAATTGCAGCCGAAAACGGACAGGACTACAAGACGGTTATTGACGATATGGCGGAAGCTATTAATTATGCAAAGGAAAAAGGTATTGACTTAGGAGGTGTAATCTTTGACGGAAAATCAGACATTGAACAAAAGAACGAACTTGATTAGAGAGCTTGCGACAGGCTCAATAAGACAGGTTGAGGATAACGAAAGGCGGTTTATATTAAGCTTTTCCTCTGAGGAGCCTTATGAAAGATGGTTTGGAACCGAGATACTTGACCATGCGGAGGGTGCTGTTGATTTGACAAGGCTGAATGAGATAGGAGTTGTACTTTTTAACCATGACAGAAATAAGGTAACCGGTAAGATTATAAGGGCGTGGGTACAGGACAACAGGGGTCAGGCTGAGATTGAGTTTGATGCGGATGAATTTTCCGAAACCATATTTCAGAAGGTCAGAAATGGTACTCTTAAGGGAGTGTCCACAGGGTATACGGTTTCTGAGTGGGAAGAAATATCAGCTAATAAGAAATCCGCTGACGGCAGATTTACAGGACCTGCAAGCATAGCTAAAGAGTGGTGTCCTCATGAGATTTCCATAGTCAGTATACCGGCAGACCCAACAGTTGGAGTAGGACGTGATTTTTATGATAACCAAAGCTCTGAAAGAGGACTTGATTATTTTAAAAATATTATAACAATGAACAAAAACAAAATAGGAGGGTAAAAAATGAGGAAAAAGATACTTGCAAGACAGCAGGCGCTTTTAGAGCTTGCAAAGAACGAAAAGCGCGAGCTGACCGTACAGGAGCAGCAGGAGTTTGACGCTTTACAGAGATTGTTTGATGCTGATGAAGACGATGACGCTGCAGACCCAGAGAGTAACGGCGATTCGGGTGAAAGAAGTATGGACGAGGTGATTGCACTTGAAAGAGCGCGTATCAGTGAAATTAACAGCCTTTGCAGGGAGTTTGGCTTTGATGACAAGGCGGCAGGAGATTTTATTGATAATAATGTATCAGTTGAGGCAGTAAGAGCTAAGGTTATCGAAAAAATGAGAACTGATAACAAGCCTGTAGGTGCAAGAGCCGATATTGTTACTGACAGCCATGATAAATTTATCAAGGCGGCATCTGATGCGCTTATTATGCGCTCAGGTATTGAAATTGAAAAGCCTGCAGAGGGCGCAAGAGAGCTTAGAGGTATGTCCTTAAGGGATATGGCTATTGAAGCTTTAATGCTTGACGGTGAGCATGGCAGCTTAAACAGAATGAGCGGTGATGAGCTTTACAATATGTTACAGCGCCAGTTTTACAACCCGACAGCGGCATTCCCTGCAATGCTTGACAACACAGTAAATAAGGCTTATGTTGAGGGACACAAGACGGTTGCAGTAACCTTTGACCGGTGGACTAAGAAGGGCAGCCTTAAAGATTTTAAGGTACATGATAATAATTATGTATCGGGACCTGCAGGCGAGTTCCTTGAAGTACCTGAAGGCGGCGAGCTTAAGCATGACAGCTTTGAGGATAAGCAGAAGCCTACAAGAAAGCTTAGAACCTACGGCCGACAGTTTACGCTTACAAGACAGGCATTTATTAATGACGATATCGAGCTTGTAACAAAAATGCCGGCAAAGTATGCGGCGTCAGCACGTAAGACAATTAACAGGCAGGTTTATGAGATACTTGTAAATAATCCGGTTATCTATGACGGTACAAGCCTTTTCAACTCAGCCCATAACAATGTGCTTGCAACAGGTACAGGTATTACAATGGCAGCAATCCAGCAGATGATACTTGCATTGCAGACACAGAAGGACGAGTTTGGAAACTCAATTATTATAAGACCTGCAACGCTTATTGTGCCTGTTGGCTATGAGTTTGAAATGTATACATTATTTAACTCATTAACCATTAATACCGCAGGCAATACACAGGCTGTAAATCCTTTATATCAGTATAAGGACCAGATTAATATTGTGGCAGAGCCTACAATTAATGCGCTTTGCGGCGGTTTTGGCGAAACAATGCCATGGTACCTTTTGGGCAGTAAGGACGATACAGACTTTATCGAGGTTGACTATCTTAACGGTCAGGAGATACCTAATATCCGCAGAATGGAAGCGCCGGGTACACTTGGTTTTGTATGGGACGTTTACCTTGACTGGGGCGTAAGCGTAATGGACTACAGAGGTGCGGTAAAGAATCCGGGTATTAAGATTGACAGCCCATTATCATAAAAGGAGGTAAAATAATTATGAGTAAAGCGGTTTATATTCAGAAAGGCGAAAGCCTAGATTACAAGAATAACGGCACAGAAAAGATTGCCGCAGGTGATGTTGTATTAATTGGTACATTGCTTGGTGTTGCAGGCTGTGATATTGCGGTTGGGGAGGTTGGTTCTGTACACGTTACAGGCGTGTATAAGCTTGCGAAAACAAGCTCAAATGCAATCACTATGGGCACTGAGGTATATTATGATGGCACAGGCATTACAGAGGCTGCAGAGAGTAATACAAGGGTTGGTTATGCGGCTGCCGGTGCGGCGACGACCGACTCTGAAATACTTGTAAAGCTCATTGGTTAAAGGGGGATATACTATGAAAAAGCTGATTGCAAAAAGGAATATCCTTTATGACGGTAAGCAGTACAAGGCAGGAGAGGCACTGCCTGCATATAATGCGGAAATGGTTAAGCTTTGGCTTGAGTGCGATTCGGCGGCTTGGGATAACGGGGCTGAGCCTGAGGAGAACAAGCCTGACGCTGAAAGCAACGCAGGGGAGAACAAGCCGAAGACTGTGAGAAAAGCTAAAGCAAGCACCGAGTAACGGGGTGATGACTTATAAACTTTAAGGATATTGCAAAGCAGGATATAACAAATGTATTCCTTAACTTTGATGAGTTTGCTGCAAAGCATAATATTAACGGTAATGAGCTGCTGGCGGTGGTTGATGATGATTTAACTGCCGCAAGGAGCATAAGAGACGTCAATAATATTTATTACGGCAGCAGGCTTATGTATATTGCCACTGACAGTCTGGGCTTTAAGCCTGTAATCGGCGGTAATATAAAGGTTGACGGTATATTGTGTCAGATTAATGCTGTAACTGAAAGTATGGGGATATATGAAATTGTATTTGAAAAATACGGGGGCAAGTGATGTACATGTCGGCAAGGGATGTTAATATCAGCATTGATACAAGCGAGTTTGCAACTCAGTTTATGAAGCTAAAAAATGTTAAAAACGGCGCAAAAAAGGCTGTTACAAGAGGACTTAATACAGCAGCCTCCAAAATGAAAAGCAACGCAAAAAAAGCAATTAAGGATGAATATTTGATAACAAAAATGTCATCCGTTACAAAGAGCTTTATGGTGGACAGAGCTTCATATTCCGATATGTCGGCAGCTTTTAAGTCAAACGGCAGACCTGTTGCGCTTACGTATTTTGTGTACAGTCGCAACCGTTTTCCCGGGGTAAAGGGTACGCCAACGGCATTTGCCGTAGCAAAGAGAAGAGGAGGCGGTTATACGGGCGGTTTTGTTGCTAAGACAAGAAGCGGACACACAGGTATTTTTAAACGCGTTAAGAAAACCGATAAGGACTATGACGAGATGCGCGCACGGAGTAAAATGGCTGAAATATACCCGACGCGCTATCCGATAAGGCAGCTGTACGGACCAAGCGCAACAGAAATGCTTAACAACGAAGGTGTAAGAAAAGACACATCCGAAACGGCAATAACCGAGTTTAATAAGGAGTTTAACCGTCAGGTGGATTATTTGTTTAAAGGAGGAAAGTAATGACAGCGAATAAAGCGGAAGAAATAATGCAGCGTTTCCTTACAGAAAGGGTGGCAAATGCAACAGAGCTTAAAAAGCTGATTATTAACCCTGACGGAAGTGCAGAGGAGATATATGTACACCCTACGGTTTACAGGGGCTTTATAATACCTGACAGCGCCGAAAATACAGTATACAACGCCTATCCTTTTATATGCGTAAGGGTTATTAAAATGTTTAACGGCAGCGGTATACGTACTATGACGGGTGCTGATAATCTGCGTGAAAAGCGTGCTTTTATGACCATAAGAATTGACTTTGGCACATACTGTCAGGGCATTGATGACAATATGAAGCAAATAAATGACGGCAGCGGACATACTGACCTGTGGAGCCTTATGGAAAAGACAAGGCAAGCCTTGTTTAAGGATATGATTATTGGAGGTAAGCTGTCTGTACAGTATGGCAACTTTGAGGCTAATATTGTTGAGGAAAGTCCTTATCCGTACTGGAACGGCTATGCACTTGTTAATGTGGAGATTAATCCTGTTGAGCCTGAGGTGTTTGACTGCTTTGAGGAAATGATAAATGGTTTTTAGGAGTTAAACAAATACTTATTTAGGGAGGTAGAAAAAATGGCAAGAGTAAGAGAGCCTATTACAAAGGCAGAGCCTAAAACGGTTGTGTACCTTGGTATATCAGTACCAGGTACAGCATTAAGCCATGGCAATATTTACAATAACGGGTATCCTGATACGATTAAAAATCTTATGGAAACTATGCCCGAAATTAAGCCTCTTATGATAGAGGTTGGCAAAGTTATTGATTTTAAAAAAGAATTAGCTGTAAAGGGCAGTTATGCACATACTCTTTACACAAGGCTTGCAAAAAGAGTAAAAGGAGGTAAGTGATAAATGGCATATAAGCATGGAATTTATGTAAATGAAGCAGCTACAAGTATTACACCCACAATTGAGGTTGATACACCTGCGGTTGCGATAGTAACGGCACCTGTACACCTTGCGGAAAACCCAAAGGTGAATGAAACTGTACTGTGCTATACCAGAGAGGAAGCCGTTGAGGCTATGGGCTACAGTGCAACAGAGGATATATGGGACAGCTTTACTGCGCCGCAGGTTATTTACAGTCAGTTTGATTTATACGGTGTGAAGCCTGTTATACTTATTAATGTGCTTGACCCTGAAAAGCCCGTAACTGAAAAGAGCGATGTATCAATTGCAGTTACGTCAGGCAAAAGCGAGTATGAGCTGGAAGGCTTTGTGCTGCTTGATACAGTAACAGTAACTGACCTTACAGCGGATACGGATTACAGTGTTGCATTTAATGATGAGGGAAAGGCTGTGCTTACCCTTGTAAGTGATACTGCAAAGACAAAGGAAAGCATTACTGCAAGCTATAAGGTGCTTGACCCTGCAAAAGTAACAAGCAGTGATGTTATTGGCGGTTATGACAGCGCCACAGGAAAAAACAAGGGTATTTCTCTTATTGATGAAATATTCCCCCGTTTCAGAATGGTACCAAGCTGTGTAGCTGCTCCTGGCTTTACCAGCGATTCGGAAGTGGCTACTATTCTTGAAACCAAGACGGAGCTTATCTGTGGTTTGTTCAGAACGGTAGTTATTAACGATTTACCTACTGTGAACAATGGTACTAAGATTAAGTATACTGACCTGCCTGCATATAAGCTTGAAAAGGGCTATACAGGTGAAAGAATGATAAATTGCTGGCCTATGCTGACTTATGGTGATAAGAAGTTTTACTATTCAACGCAGATGCTTGCTGTTATTGGCAAAACTGATTATGAAAATGATGGCACACCATCACAGAGCCCATCTAATCAGGATATTTATGCCGAGGGCATTATTTATGATGACGGCACAGAGGCTGTTATTAATTATGACCAGGCTGCTTATCTTAACGGACAGGGTATAGTTACGGCTATTAACGGCCCTAACGGCTGGACAACCTGGGGCAACAGAACAGGGGCATACCCTGAAAATGCTGATATTAAGGACAACTTTATTTCTGTAAAGAGAATGTTCCTTTGGATTGCGAATAATATCATAATTAATAATTGGGGTAGGATTGACCAGAAAATGATACCGCGTATCATTAATTCAATAATTGATGATACAAATGCTTGGCTCAATGGTTTAACAAGCAGAGAGCATATTTTGGGCGGTACACTTTCTTTCAATCAAGACGAAAATTCCACCCTTGACCTTATGGACGGTAAGCTTACATTCCGCTTAAAGGTTGCTCCTCCACCTCCAATGCGTGAGATTGATGAGATTATTGAGTATGATACAAGCTATTTAAGCACATTATTTGGCGGCTGAAAGGGGGATATAAAAAATGATACCTGATAAAAATTTAGCTTTCAGAATTTACGGTACAGACGATAAGGTTTTAAAAGGCGTTGCCACTATTGATTTACCTGACATTACAATGGTAACCAACACTGTAAGCGGTGGCGGCATTGCAGGTGAAATTGACAGCCCTGCACTGGGACAGGTGCAGAGTATGGAGGTGGGCATTAACTGGCAGAACCTGTGCGATGATTCCGTTAAGACAATAAAGGGTACTGTACAGAAGTTTACCGGCTATGTTGTAAGACAGGAATATGATGAAACAGACGGTGAGCTTAACACAAGCGGACTTAAAATTGCTATGCGCGGACACTGCAAGAGCTTTTCACCCGGCAAGCTTGAGCAGGGCACAGGCAGTGACGGCAGCAGCAAGTTTGAGCTTACATACCTTAAGATTTATAATGACAGCAAGGTAATTATTGAAATTGACAAGCTGAATTATAAGTTTGTTACTGATGGTGAAGACCAGCTTGCAAGTGTAAGAAAGATGCTTGGCTGGGTATAACGGAAGGAGATAGCTATATGAGCAGATATGTATTAAAAAGACCTGTTACCTTTGACGGCAGAGAGATTAAGGCAATTGACCTTAACCTTGACGACCTGGGATATAAGGATTTATGCAGAGCCGAAAAAGAAGCTAGGCTTATGTGCGGCAGAAAGGAAAGGTTGAGTATGCCTAAGGAGCTTGACAGCAAGTATACAAGCTGTCTGCTTGCTATTGCGGCAGGTGAGCCTGTTGAACTTATCCAAAGCCTTAAGGCGGTTGACTTTACAGCAATTAATATGCAGATGTCAGATTTTTTGCTGGGTGGGGAATGGGACGAGGATACCGAGGAAACGGAGGAGAATACTACCCCAACGAAGAAGACCTCAAAAGCGGAGATTGCGAACAAAGTGTAATTGACGAGAGTATTATGGTGCTTGCTATGGAAACCAATACAAGTATTTCTTACTATGAAAACTGTACGTTTGGCGAGCTTGACAAGCATATTGCAACCTTTAATGCCATAGCTGAAAAAAGAGCGGAGGCAGCGAAAAGAAAAGTGAAATAACATTGATTTAAAATCCCTCTTGTGTTATTATAAAATAAAAATGCAAGGGGGATTTATTATGTACAAAATTTTAAAATACTTAGGCGTAGTTTATATTGTAGCCGCGATTATAACAGGCTTTTATCTGTTTTCGATTTCGGGAGAGTTTAACAGTAGCGTAATAATTGTTGCAGGAATTGGGGTAATTGTGCAAGGATTGATTGTCGGACTTATTGCTATATGTGTATCAAATTATGCTGAAATGTTAGAGGATATTGATAATAAATTATTTGACTTAAAAGTTATTGGAAAAGATGCTCGTAACTTGATTTTAGGCAAATTAAATAATAAGTAATTTTGAATATAATGATATAGTAAACAAACACAAGACAAACAGGACAAGGACGATAAAGAAAAACCTAAAATATTAACTACATATCTATTGATAAAAAGCACTTACATATTGTAGGTGCTTTTTTATTGCTTGAAAGTTAATAGTTTTTAATAGCAAATAGTACGAAATAATACTTTTTTAAATGTTATTATATTAATAATAGAATAAGCATATCGAAAGGAGGTTGAGGTATGGCAAGCTCAAAAATATACGACATAGCTTTCAGGCTTAATGGCAAGCTTAACAGCAGTTATAATAGTACTTTTGCAAGAGCTGAGTCCATTGCGGAAAGTTCAACAAGAAAAATTAAAAACGTTATATTGGGCTTAGGATCAATGGTTATTTCAACTGCTGCAATAAAGGATTTTGTTGACACCTATAAGGAATATCAGCAGGAGATTTACAATGTAGCTGCTACATCTGGTATTGATATAGGCAGTGAGGATTATGAAAGACTTAATGAGGCGGCTCTTGCAGCAGGTAAGGCTACTACTAAAACAGCTACGGAAGCAGCGCAGGCCTTAAATTACATGGCTTTAGCAGGTTGGAGTGTGGAGGACAGCATAAAAGGCTTAATGCCTATATTAAGACTTTCCGAAGCAACACAGGCCGACCTTGCGACAACCTCCGACCTTGTGACGGACAGTATGGCCGCCATGGGGCTGGGCGTTGAGGATATGACAAAATACCTCGATATGGCTGAAATGGCAAACAACAAAAGTAACCAGACGGCACTGGAGATGATGACGGCTGTTATTAAAACAGGCGGTATCGCAAAGACCCTTGGCATTGATATGTATGACTTAGGTACTGCACTCGGTATACTTGCAGATAACGGTGTAAAGGCGGAGGAAGCGGGTACAGCAATGAACTCCATACTCGTAAGAATATCGAGCAATGAATCAGCTATAAGCGCTATGGAAAAGCTTGGTATAAGCGCCTATGACGCACAGGGTAATTTTAGGAACCTTGAGGATATACTCATTGACATCAATAATGCCACAAAGGGAATGTCTGATGATGAAAAAATGTTATACTTAACAGATATTTCCGGAACGAGATATGCGTCCAAGGTAATGTATTTGCTTGACTCTGTAGAAGCGGGAGCAAACGGCGCCGCCAGCGCATGGGAGGAGCTGAACGGCAATCTGCATAACTCGGAGGGTGCACTTGACCGAGCCGCAGACAAAATGAACAGCTCCCTCAGCGCAAGGCTAAAGCTGCTGCAATCCGCATGGGATGATTTTAAGATAAACGTTGTATCGGAGGCGGAGCCTGTGCTGTCGGGCTGGGTGAGTAGCCTTGCCGACAAGCTCCCAAGTATGACCGAGAGTACTGTGCAGTTTATTAATGGATTCAGTGAAACCTCAGGCAATTTATGGGATAAGGGCAAAGCCTTATTTGAATGGGCAGTTAAAAACAAAGATACCTTAGGCGCAGTATTTGCAGGCATAGGCTCGGCGATGGTTATATTTAAGGGTGCAAAGGGACTTAACAACACCGCAAACGGAATTTTAGCCGTAATCGATGCTGTGAAGGGAATTAAGTCAGCAAGAAACTTAGCCGGAATAGGCGAGGTGATTGCCTCTATAGGCGCTGTAGCTTTATCACACCCTGTTATAGCAGGACTGACGCTTGCCGCTGGCGCTATAGGAGGTATTGCCTACGCTGTACATAAGGCAAATAAGGAACTTGCTGAAGCAAGCCTTGCAGAACATTTTGGGGACATTGCTCTTAGTATGAGCGAGGTACGGGACCTTGCCGATAGTATGTTTACAGGCAGAGGCTTTACTGTAATACAGGATGTTGCAGATGCTCTTGATGAGGCAAATGAAAAATTTGAAGAGTTTCAACGGACAGGTAAGGAGCTTGATAAGTTAAACTTTAAAGTAAAAGTAGGTTTACAGCTGACCGAAACAGAAATTGAAAGCTACAAGGGACTGATAGAGGACTTTGTAGAACAGGCGCAGTCTGTTATAGACCAACAGCATTATGCCGTATCCCTGTCGGTAAAAGAGTTCGTTGCAGAAGACAGTAATATTGCCGAAAGACTTAATCAATTTTATATCAATACGGATTCAGAGGTAAGCAAGCTGGGACAGGAGCTCGCGTCTAAGGTTAACGATGCTTTTGCCGATAATGTTTTAGACCCTAAGGAAGCGCTTGATATTGAGCAGACCAAAAACCGCATTAATGAAATTATAACGGAGCTTAATGCAATTGACTTTGAATCACAAATGGAAGCTCTTGCTATGAGGTTGAGCGGAAAGGAGCTTACACCTGAAACATACGAAAACCTTATAAGCGAGGGAATGCTGCGTGCAGAGGAATACGAGGATAACGCACAGCAGGCGTTGGCGCAGCAATTAAATGCTTATAAGATTATGCTTAAAAAAGGAGATATTACTTATAGCTCATACGTAGCAGAGGTTGAGCAGCTTAAAAGCGGCTATCTTAACGATGTAAACTTTGCAAAGGCTCAGGTGTACGAGCTTGCTAATAATACGCTTAAGGACACAGGTATTCTCTCCGATATGCACAACTTTGCTTTTAGCTTAAATCTCTCTGAGGAGGGTTCGATTCTTACGGCAGTTGAAGGTCTTGAAAATTATCTTAATAAAGAGCTTACTGGTGATTTCAGAGAGGCATATGCGCAGGCTTTTGATAAGGATTTACTTATAAGCTTTGCGGGGCAGGCGGAAAAGTACATTGAGGAGGGAAAGAGTATACCTCAAAATATTTTAGAGGGTATACGCATTCAAATTGAAAACGGTACCATTGCAGGAGATGTGGAGACTATGACATGGTACCTGTACGCTCGTACACATGGCTACAATGCGCTTTTAGAGGATAAGTATATTACCGAGGGTCAGAACATACCTGACAAGCTTGCACAGGGTGTAGAAAATGGCGCCCCTGACGCAGCATCAAGAATACAATCTGCAACAGGTGAGATAATAAACCCCATACAGGCATACCTGAATAATCACCCGTTAACAATAAAATTTAATACAAACCTAAGCAGAATTAAGGAGTCTTTAAGTCTTAGCAATAAAGGCTCTGCAGGCAACACTGAAAGCGTATTTGGAAAACTGGCAGGCTTTGCAAGAGGTACAAATTATACCCCTGATACCTTTATTGCCGGTGAGAGAGGTCCGGAGCTTATTACCGACAGCAAGGGCTACAGAGTATATGACGCCCTTGAAACAGGCAACATATACGACAATGCTGCAAGGCTTTGGGAGCTTATTACCGACCGCGGAGAGGAAAGCCGCTCCTTAGCTGTAAGCAGGCAGATAAGCAAAGAGGGAGTAAGCAGTAATACAGAGATTAATTTCAGCTTTACAATGCCTGCAATAACCATAAACGGCAATGTTGATGACAATACCCAGCAGCAGTTTAAAGCAATGCTTGACCAGTATAAGCTTGAAATTGAACGCGCTGTTATGCAGAAGCTTGAATATGAGGCGGACAGGAAACGGAGGGTATCCAATGAGTAAGTACAGAAGTGTTCAGGGCGATATGTGGGATAATATCGCCTACAAGGTTTATGGCGATGAAACACAAATGCACAGGCTTATTGAGGCTAATATCAAATACAGAGATATACAGGTATTCCCTGCCGGAATTGAGCTTGATATACCTGATTTGGAGACTGAGGAGGAAACACTTATAGCTCAGAGCGTACCTGTGTGGAGGTGAGTATATGCAGGCAAGACGTGTAATACCAAGGGTTATATTTAAGAACAGGAATATATCGGAAATAATCAGCTCTATTACATACGCTGATACGGAAGATATTACCGATGATGTATCACTTACAGTGGTTGACCCCGCTATGGTTTTCACAAATGATTTGTTTCCAAAGGTAGGCGATGCACTGAATATTGGTATAAAGATTGTAAACTGGCCTACAGAAGGTAAAAACGATTACATTAAATTAGGCAGCTTTGAGGTTGATGATTTTACACAGCAGAACACCTTTACAATTAATGCAGTATCTGTACCCATAACAGGCTCGGCACGCAGCGAAAAGAAGTATCGCACTTGGGAGAATATACGTCTTAGTTTTATATTAAAGGATATTGCTGAAAATGCAGGGTTAGGTTACATATACGATAGCAGTTTTGACCCTCTTTATGACAAGCAGGAGCAAAGCAATGAAAGTGACCTGGAATTTTTATCTGGACTTGCAAGTGATGATGGAATGGCAATCAAAATTAGCAATGGTAAGCTTGTTATTTTCGATAAAGAAAAATATGACAACCAAGCGGCTGTCGGTAAAATCATAAGAGGACAGACTAATCTTACAGCAGAGCCAAGCTTTAAATGCTCTGCAAAGGATATATATTCAAGCTGTGAAATTACCTTTACTGACAGCAAAACCGATAATACCTATAGCGGCAGCTTTGTAGCACCTGTACCTTTAGGTGTAAACCGAATACTGCGCAAAAGAGAAAGCTACAACTCGCAAAGTGAAGATATAAACTTTAAGCGAAAAGCAAAGTGCGCTCTTAGAGAACAGAACGAAAATCAATGGACTGCAACAGTTGAGATTATAGGCAACTACTATTACTATGCAGGTACAAATATTGAGCTGTGCGGCTGGGGAAACTGGGACGGAAAATACCACATAACTCAGGCGCAGCACAACATATCAAGCAATGGATTTACCACAAAATTAAGCCTAAGACGGTGTTTGGAGGGGTATTAATGAGCAGTAAAAACGAAAGGATATTAGCGGAAATGGTGCGTATAGGCAAGGTTGCTAGTGTAGATGATAAAGGCTGTGCAAGAGTAATTTTTGAGGACAGAAATAATCTGATGTCTGACTTTCTGCCTGTGGTTTCCTCCTCTGCAGGCGGAAGCGTAGCCCGATATACACCGGAAATTAACGACAGGGTACTTTGTTTATACGCCCCGATGCTTAATAAGGGTGTCGGTCAGGGCTTTATACTCGGCACATTCGGCAAATATCCTTCTGATGATGACGGAGGTGAAAATGAATGATTGGTGCTATAGGCTGTAAGGAAATGGGCGATGTTATTATGTTTGAGGTGTCAGACGATAAAATCTTTACAATTTCCAATTTCAGCAGAAGCAATAGTGTAAATTATGCAGATACACAGGTATTGCAGAAAAAGCCTATAAGCCAGTATGTAGGTGAATCTCTTGACGAAATAACTTTTAAAATAAAGCTTAAAGATTATTTCGGAGTGGACCCCAGAACAGAAATGAACAAGCTTATATACATACAGCGTGATGGTACAGTAATAAGCTTTGTGCTTGACGGTAAGGGGTTCGGGCGGTACAGGTGGACAATAAGGGATTTAAAAATGGATTTTTCTGAGATTGACGGAAAAGGTGTTTATCACTGCGTTGATTTAACCATTACCCTTAAAGAGTATGCAAGAGGAAGCGAGGGATTAAAGAGTGCTAGTAGATACAGGTGAAAAAACAGCAGATATTGACTTTGCTCCTAAAACAACGGCAGAGGAAGTGATACAGAACATAAGAACGTTATTATCTACATTTAAAGGACAAGTACCCCTTGACAGAGGCTTTGGCTTGTCTGTAAGTGTTATGGATTTACCTGTAAGACGTGCCATGTCTAAACTGCAGATTGAGATACTGGAGAGCATACAGGACTATGAGCCAAGAGCAATAGTGCGGTCAATAAATTTTAAGACGGACAGAGTAAGCGAGGGTATATTGATACCAGTAGTGGAGGTGGATATTGATGAGCAGGAATAGTAATTACAGTGATGTAACCTTTGTTGAAACCGACAGTCAAACAATACTTACAGAGTTAATAAGTAAGTATGAGGAAATGACAGGACGTACTCTTTATCCTGCTGACCCTATAAGGCTGTTTATAAACTGGGTAGCGGCTGTTATTATCCAACAGAGGGTAAATATAAACGATGCTGCAAGGCAGAATGTGCCCAGGTATGCCGAGGGTTCATATCTTGACAGTTTAGCGGAATTATTTTTTAACATAAAGAGAAATGAGGGTCTGCCTGCAACTGTAGAAATGAAGTTTGAAATATCACAGCCGCAGGCTGATGATGTGGTGATTGAGGCTGGAACAAGGGTAAAGGCAAATGATGATATTATGTTTGCTACAGATGAAACAGCTACAATTACTGAGGGCAACACGTACACTTGCGTAACAGCAACCGCTGTTGAGACAGGAGCTGTTTACAATGGATTTGAGGTAGGGCAGATAAATAAGCTTGTTGACCCTTATCCATATTACAGTAAGGTAAGCAATATTACAGTAAGCGGTGGAGGTGTTGATATTGAGGATGATGATAGTTTTTATAAAAGCATGAGGGAAAGCCTTGAGGGGTACTCCACAGCAGGTGCAATAGGCGGTTATAAGTTTTATGCGATGCGTGCAGATGAGAGGATTGCAGATATTGCAGTAAGCTCTCCGTCTGCAGGTAATGTAAGTGTTAAGGTATTGCTTAAGGGTGGTGTGCTACCTAGTGATGATGTAATCAGCAAGGTATTATCTGCTGTAAATGCTGATGATGTAAGACCACTGACTGATAATGTATTAGTATCTGCCGCAGACAGCTACAGCTACAATATTGATATAAGCTATTATATAGCCTCACCTAACGCTGATAGTATAAGTATTATAAAGACGGCTGTCGAAAATGCCGTTAATGATTATATACAATGGCAGAGTGAAAAAATGGGGAGAGACGTTAATCCGAGTGAGCTTATAAGCCTAGTTATGAAGGCAGGAGCTAAAAGGGTTGTTGTAAATGAGCCTGCTTACACGAAAATGGCAAAGGGTATGGTTGCTTTGCTTGAAAGTAAGACTATAACCTATGGGGGTGTAGAGGATGAATAATATAACAAGTATTGATATTAATTCTCTCCCTAACAGCTTACAGGGCTATGAAAGTATTAAGATGTTGGGACAGATAATAGCCGGTTATCTTAATAACATATCCGAAGAAATAGACAAGACAATAATATTTCCGCGGATAGACGAATTAAGCGAAGAGCTGCTTGACGTGCTTGCTTATGACCTACATATTGACTGGTATGATTACAGCTACAGTATTGAGCAGAAAAGAAATGTTATAAAGACAAGCATAAATGTACATAGGAAATTAGGTACAAAGTATGCTGTTGAAACTGCTTTAAGGGCGGCATATCCTGATAGTAAAGTTGTACCATGGTTTGAAAACGGTGGAGCCCCTTACAGTTTTGAGGTAATTTTGAACATATCTGATTCAGGTGAATCTGTGAGATTTGATGAGGTTGGTAATATTGTTAACTACTATAAATCGTTAAGAGATAATGTTAGTAAAACTGAATTTATAACCAAAAGGTTTCAAAATATGTACTGTGGAATAGCCATCGTGCCAAGCAAAATTGAGGTTTTAAACCTTGAGTACGAGAATATAAGTACAGGCATCATAGAAGATGTTAATATTGGTACGCACCTTACAGGCATTCGCAGAGAGGTTATGGACTGTGAGGTTATAACTCCTGTATCGGCAGGGGGTGATATTGTAGGTTCAATACTTGTATATGGTATTA
>CALIRN010000261.1 GCA_938042265.1 uncultured Eubacteriaceae bacterium | reverse complement strand
ACTCCTATCAGTAGGAGCTTTTACTCCTACTGATAGGTAAGTAACTCCCGCCACCTAAGAGGTGGGGGACTTCCTTGCTTGGTTAAAAGCATTTTGCCATTGGACTTCTTTTTTAACCGACTACATTAAAAATTCCTTTGCAGAACGTGCTTATACACTAAATACCAATATCATTTATCACCGCAACTATGATTACCGCAGCTATGCCTCTCTCCATGCTCATGGTCGTGGTCATGATGATTACACTCAACATTAGGATTGTAATCAAGCCTGCCACTTAAAAAATTACTCACCGCCATATCTGCAGAGCCTGTCACACCTCCGTACAGCTTAATACCTGCATCGGCAAGGGCAATTTGTGCTCCTGCGCCTATACCTCCGCAAATAAGCACATCAACGCCCTTATCGCTTAAAAAACCGGCAAGCGCACCATGTCCGCTGCCCATTGTATCAACTATCTGCACATCAACCGCTTTTTGATCCTCAATCTCATAAATCTTAAATTTCTCCGTATGTCCAAAATGCTGGAATACCTGTCCATTATCGTATGTCACTGCAATTTTCATATTAATCATACTCCTTTTTTAATTTATATTAATAATTATGTTCTGTTTTTTCCTTCAAATTGATATAATTATAGCATATAAAAAATACTAATGCAAACCCTCCGTAACATAAAAAGAAGCCGACTTAAGTCAGCTTCTCAAACTGTCAAAAAAGTTGAAATATGTGCTTAGCCTGCTAATAAACACTAATTTACCTAATCATCCCGTCAAACACCTTTTCCACCCTTTCAGGTTCCTCAGTTACAGCCAAAAGCACATACATTCCTCTGGTTTTTAATATATGCTTCTCTGTCTTTTCTCTTTCCTCCGCATCGTATTTCCATGCATTGCTTAAGTCATTTGCCTCCGACTCCAGCGCCATTTCCACATTTCTTAAAAAATCATGATTTTTAGCCTTAACCAAAATCACCTCATCGGCCTCCTCCCCATCCGTTGAACGGTATACCACACCTCCTTCGATTTCATTAGGTGAAATACCGTAGTGTGCCGCTGCCTCCATATCCATAAGGTCTTCATAAACCACATCTTCCATATCCGCTGCAAAGCTTAATGCACTGCCAAGCTCACTTAAGGATACGGTTTCATTTTCATATTTTCCGCAACCCGTAAGGGCAAAAACAAGCATAAAAGCATAAAATATTTTTTTCATAATTTACCTCTTTGCAATTTGATTTATTTACTCATATTTTTAACTTTTAAGCTAAAAATATGTATACATCAAAACAACGGTTAAGACGTTAGCTGTTGTTTTGTTAATATAAAAAGGACGCTTTCCAAAAAGGGAAACGTCCTTAATACATAAAACATAATTATTCTCCGTTATTATTCTCAACAATAGCTATACCCAGCTCATCAAGCTGCTTCTGCTCAACAACATTAGGTGCGTCCGTAAGCAGACAGCTAGCATCTTTAACCTTAGGAAAGGCAATTACGTCCCTGATACTCTCTGCGCCGCAAAGTAGCATAACCATTCTGTCAAGACCGAAGGCAAGACCGCCGTGAGGCGGTGCGCCGTACTTAAATGCATCCAACAGGAAACCGAAGCGCTCCTGTGCATCCTCAGGAGTAAAGCCCAAAAGTTTAAACATCTGCTGCTGAATATCCTGACGGTGTATTCTTATACTGCCGCCGCCTACCTCACAACCGTTAAGCACCATATCGTAAGCCTTAGCACGCACTCTGCCCGGATCAGAATCAAGATACTGCAAATCCTCGTCCATAGGTGCGGTAAACGGATGGTGAACAGCAACATATCGCTGCTCCTCCTCGCTGTATTCAAGCATAGGGAACTCCGTTACCCACAAAAATCTGTAATCATCATCCTTTAACAGATCAAGACGTTTAGCACAATCAAGCCTTAATGCTCCCAGAGCGTCAAATACAACCTTATTTTTATCCGCACAGATAAGGATTAAATCGCCTGCCTTAGCCTCAAAGCGTGCAGCAATTTCGCCTATCTTCGTATCATCAAAGAATTTTGAAATTGTGGTCTTGTATCCGTCCTCATTTACAACAATCCATGCAAGTCCCTTTGCACCATAGGTCTTGGCAAGGTCAACAAGCTTATCAAGCTGCTTGCGTGGGAGGGAGCCAAGTCCCTCTGCGTTAATGCCTCTTACCGAGCCGCCTGCATCAATAGCATTCTGGAACACGCCAAACTCACTGCCGTTTACAATATCCGTGATATTTTTAAGCTCCATACCAAAGCGTACGTCAGGCTTATCCGAGCCAAAACGCTCCATAGCCTCAACCCATGGCATTCTCTCAAAAGGTGTAGAAATATCCATACCCTTTATTTCCTTAAATACTTTTTTCATAAGTCTTTCATTTATGTCCATAATATCGTCAATATCAACAAATGAAAGCTCCATATCTATCTGAGTAAATTCAGGCTGTCTGTCTGCTCTTAAATCCTCATCACGGAAGCATTTTGCCAGCTGAAAATAACGGTCAAAGCCGGATACCATTAAAAGCTGCTTGAAAAGCTGCGGGCTCTGTGGCAAAGCATAGAAGTTGCCCGGATGCACACGGCTTGGTACAAGGTAATCCCTTGCACCCTCAGGAGTTGACTTTGTAAGCATGGGAGTTTCAATTTCAATAAAGCCCTCCTCACTTAAAAAGCTCCTTACAAGCTGCGCAACCTGATGACGCATAATAATGTTTTTTGCCACATTAGGACGCCTTAAATCAAGGTAACGATATTTTAGCCTTAATTCCGTTGACACGTCAACTCTTTCCTCAACCTGGAAAGGAGGTGTTTCCGACTCGGACAGAATTCTAAGCTCGGTAACGGCAACCTCAACTCTTCCTGTTGTCATTTTATCATTGATATTTTCCTCTGTTCTTGCCTGGACAATACCCTTTACCGCAAGAACATACTCACCTCTGATTTCCTTATCCTTTTTAACTATATCCTCAGGCGAGTTGTCACCGTCAACAACCACCTGCACAATACCCGTACGGTCACGGAGCAGAATAAAGGAAAAGTGACTGAACACTCTTCTTCTGCTTACCCAACCCATGAGAGTAACCTCTCTGCCAATCATAGCCTCGCTGACCTGACCGCAGTAACAGCTGCGCTTAAGACCTGTCATAAATTCGCCCATTGTTACTAATCTCCTTTATCTGATTGCTTCTGCTATATTTTCAAGTGGAACAGTTACCTGCTCACCCGTTGTCATATTTTTAACGGCAACACTGCTGCTTTCCTGCTCGTTTGTACCAATAACTACAACATAAGGAATACCCAGCCTGTCTGCATACTTCATTTTATGCTTAAAGCCCTTATCCCCGTAGTAAACCTCGGCAGGTATGCCGCCCGTCCTTAAAATGGACGCTGCCTTTAAGGCATAGCCCATATCGCAGTCCATAGGTGCAATAAGCACCTTAACAAGACTCTTGCTCTCAGCGGAGATAAGTCCAACCTCCTTAAGCTGTGAAAACAGCCTTGTAAGTCCTATTGAAATACCGATACCCGGCATTTTCTGCTTTGTATAATAGCCCGTAAGGTTATCATATCGGCCACCCGAACAAACGCTGCCCAGATTTCTGTAATCGTCAAGTACCGTTTCATAAACAGTACCCGTATAATAATCAAGCCCCCTGGCTATGGTTAAATCAAGGGTAAAATAGTCCTCCTCAATACCAAACATACGCATATAGTCTGTAACCTGCTCAAGCTCCGAAACACCCTCGGCAAAGGTATCGTTTGCAATACCCATTGCCTTAAGGCAGGTGATTTTTTCATCGGTCGCTCCCTCTGCGGTAATAAACTTAAGTATCTTATCACCTGCTTCACCGCTTACGCCAAGCTCGGCAAGCTCCTCAAGCACCTTTTTGGCACCTATTTTATCAATTTTATCTATTGTACGCAGTATATCTCCGATGCTTTCCTCAAGACCGAGATAATCAAAAAATCCGTTTAAAACCTTACGGTTATTAAGCCTTATTGTAAACTTGCCAAAATCAAGCCTTTTAAATATATTATAAATAACGGCAGGTATCTCGCCGTCATAAACCAAAGGCAGCTCATCATTGCCGATAATATCAATATCACACTGATAAAATTCTCTGAAGCGCCCCTTCTGCGGACGTTCGCCCCTGTAAACCTTACTCATCTGATAACGCTTAAAAGGGAAGGTCAGCTCACCTGAATGCTGTGTCACATATCTTGCAAGGGGTACGGTCAAATCAAAGCGCATAGCCATATCCGTATCTCCCTTTGTAAAGCGGTAAATCTGCTTTTCCGTTTCGCCGCCCGCCTTGGCAAGCAGTACATCGGCAAGCTCCAGTACAGGCGTATCAAGGGGCAAAAACCCAAAGCTTTCATACACCTGACGTATGGTATCATACATTTTGTTAAATAATATCTGCTCTGAGGGCAAAAGCTCCATAAAGCCCGGCATTATCCTCGGTTTTACCTTATCCTGTGACATAAAATTACTCCTTACTAAACATAGTTATATATATAATAAACCTTTACGGGGATTTTTGCAATTATTTTTTGCAATTAAACCTGTATTTTTTCGTAACCGATTTTTATCTGTTAAAGTTCAGATATCTATTTATAAATGGCTATACAACTTACCACATCACAGACATTTTGCAATTGTTATAAGTAAATACTGATTAATTCAAAGGTAAAAATAAATTAGGTAAACAGCCAAGCAAAAAAGACTATCATAAATATATATGATAGCCCCTTCGGCGTTAGGGAAACACTGATTAAATGTAACTAAAAATAAATTTACAAAAAAGCTTAACGCTTTATCGCTAATTTTCCAACAATCCCTGTCTGAAAAACAGATAATATTCCAGTATTTTATATTCACTGTAAAGTTCTTCCTCTTCTTCAGTTATTTCCCCGCCGTAAATAACCGTATCATTTTTTTCCCGTGCATATCCATAAAGGCTTATACCTAAAAAATGCTCATTTAACTCACTACGGAAGCTGTCCCACTCATTAAATGGCATACCTGCCGCCTGCTTAAGCTTAAGAGATAGATTGGACGTAAAAAATTCAAAGAAACATCTAAAACAATTACCTGCGACAATGGTTGTGAAAATCTTGATTTTGAGGGGATAGAATGTTCAATAATAACAGAAGCAAAAAGGACTAAGTATACTATGCACATCCATATAGTAGGGAAAGATGTACAAATGAAAACATCAATAAGCTAATCAGAAGATTTATTACGAAAGGAACAGACATAGTTAAATTTTCCGAAAAAAATCCAAATAATAGAACACTGGATAAATAATCATCCGATAAAAATATTTAACGGCAAATCATCATATATGATGT
The DNA here is from genome assembly GCA_938042265.1 of uncultured Eubacteriaceae bacterium. GTDB lineage: Bacteria > Bacillota > Clostridia > Lachnospirales > CAG-274 > CALWRD01. The sequence goes on along the minus strand of CALIRN010000261.1, from coordinate 818 downwards.
TAAATAATGTCAATGTTACTTAATGTATTTTATGGACATTTTATATTGCAATTTATATTAAATAAAAAACATTTGCCGCCAAAGCATTGATTAACTCTGAAAAATGTGTTATTATTTGTATAATAATTATTGTTTATGTTAATAAAAAGAGGTCCTATGTTAAAAAACCTTTGGCAATTTATAAAATTTTCAATTATCGGTCTGTCCAACACTCTTATAAGTTTTTTTGTATACTATGTATTTGTATTTATTGATGCAAAATATTATTTGATTGGCAATACGGCAGGCTTTATCGTAAGCACACTTAACTCCTATTTTTGGAATTATCGGCTTGTATTTGACAAAAGCAGTCAGTCCCATTTACGCGGCGTTGTAAAAATGTATCTTACTTACGGCCTTACATACTTAATCAATACCGCTTTATTGTATACTTTTGTAGATAAATTGTCAATAAGTGAAAAAATATCCCCCATTATTGCAGCGGTAATATTAACACCTATTAATTTTTTAATAAATAAACTTTGGACCTTCAGGAAAGAGGAAAGAGGTGGATAAAAATGGCTCCTGTTTTATATATGGTAATACCCTGCTACTATGAGGAGGAGGTTTTACCTGAAACCGCAAAAAGGCTAAAAGCAAAATACACCAATTTATTTGATGCCGATAAAATATCCCGTGAGAGCAAAATTTTATTTGTTAATGACGGCTCACGTGACAAAACTTGGAATATAATAAAGGAGCTTCACCAAAGCGACGATATTTTTACGGGGCTTACCCTATCAAGGAACTTCGGGCATCAGAATGCTGTACTTGCAGGG
>CALIRN010000260.1 GCA_938042265.1 uncultured Eubacteriaceae bacterium | reverse complement strand
TTTAGCTGTATACTATAAACAAGGATAGAACATTTTACCTTTGTCCTATCCCTGTTATTAAATACATCAGTTTTTAGTGTTTACATAAAACTTGGAATGGTCTATCATACTGAGGATGGGGCATATTACAACTCCTTTTTAGCGTTTATTTTATTATAATATATAACTTATTTTTTTGTCCACTTTTTTAGTATAGCACCATGCTACTTTAAGTATGACAATGGACTGGTATATACATATATCCAATGAATTAAAACAAGATGCTATTATTAAATTAGGAAATATTATAGTGTAAGTTGTTTTCAAATTGCACATCAAACTTTTTAAAACCATTAATTCAATGGCAGCTGACTTACATTACAACAAAATTTTGAAATGTACTAGCTTTAATTAAAAAAATATTGTATAATATAAAAAAATAAAAAAATGTTTAAAGAGAGGGGATTTTTTATGCTTACTACACTTAGTATGATTGAGCTGCAGCAAATTGTCAACGCAGCCCATGGTGATCCGCATACCGTGCTTGGTATGCACGAAATTGAGCTTGACGGTAAGGCTTGTGTGGTTGTCAGGGTTTTTAATCCGCAGGCACAGAGTGTAACCGTAATTGACGAAAAGTACAGAACAAGGCGTTATCCTATGGAGAAAATACATGCTGAAGGATTTTTTGAGTGTGTAATTCCCACAAGGAAAAAGTGGTTTAAATATTTATTGGAATTTGAGGGCTTTGAGGAAAATAAGTGGGAAAGCTATGATCCGTATTCTTTTACTCCCGGTATTTCGGATATGGATATTTACCTGTTCAATCAGGGTACGCATTATAATATTTATGAAAAGCTTGGTGCAAATCCTACTGTTATTGACGGTGTTGAGGGTGTGCTCTTTGGCGTATGGGCTCCTAATGCAAAACGTGTCAGTGTGATAGGGGAGTTTAATGCATGGGACGGCAGACGCAACCCTATGAGGCTGCTTGCAGGTTCGGGTATATGGGAGATTTTTATACCGGGTTTGCAGAATAATGACAGATATAAGTTTGAAATTAAGTCATCAACAGGTGATATTATTCAAAAAAGCGATCCTTACGGCAAGTTTGCTGAGTTAAGACCAAGTACGACCTCTCTTGTTTTTGACATTAACAGGTATGAATGGCAGGATAACGAATGGGATAAAACTCAGAAAAAAATTGATAAATACAATAAACCAATGAATATATATGAGATACACATGGGCAGCTGGAAGAGGGAGGAGGAAACAGGTCGTTTCCTAAGCTATATGGAGCTTGCTGACAGCCTTGTGGATTATGTTAAGGAAATGGGCTATACCCATATTGAAATGTTGCCTATTGAGGAGCATCCTTTTGACGGATCCTGGGGTTATCAGGTAACAGGCTATTATGCACCTACCAGCCGTTACGGCAATCCTGAGGAATTTATGTATTTTGTGGACAAGTGTCATCAGGCAGGCATAGGTGTAATCCTTGACTGGGTGCCTGCACACTTCCCTAAGGATGCACACGGTCTTGCACGATTTGACGGCTCTGCCCTTTATGAGCATGAGGATCCGAGACAGGGTGAGCATCCCGAATGGGGCACGCTTATTTTTAACTATGGCAGAAACGAGGTTAAAAACTTCCTTATTGCCAATGCCCTTTACTGGATTGAAAAGTTCCATATTGATGGTCTGAGAGTTGATGCGGTTGCCTCAATGCTGTATCTTGATTATGCAAAGAGTGACGGCCAGTGGGTACCCAATAAATACGGCGGAAGGGAAAATCTTGACGCTGTAGAGTTTATGAAGCATATGAACTCCGTAATTGAGAAAAAGCATCCTGAGGCTTATATGATAGCAGAGGAGTCTACCTCATGGGCAGGTGTATCAAAGTCAGCTGATGACGGCGGTCTTGGCTTCAGCCTTAAGTGGAATATGGGCTGGATGAATGATTTTCTTGAATATGTGGCAAAGGATCCTGTTTACAGAAAGTATCATCATAACAACCTTACCTTTGGTATGGTATATAATTATACGGAAAAGTTTATACTTGTATTAAGCCATGACGAGGTTGTACACGGCAAACATTCAATGCTTGACAAGATGCCGGGTGACTTATGGCAGAAGTTTGCAAACCTGAGGGCTGCCTATGGCTTTATGTTTGGACATCCCGGCAAAAAGCTGCTGTTTATGGGCGGTGAATTCGGTCAGTTTATTGAGTGGAACGAAAAAAGACCCCTTGACTGGTTCCTGTTGGAATATGACCACCACAGGACAATGCTTGATTTTGTTAAGGACTTAAATCATTTGTACCTTGATAATGAAGCTTTTTGGGCTAAGGACTTTGACGGTGACGGCTTTGAATGGATTGACTGCAACGACAATGAAAAGAGTATTTACTCCTTTATTAGGAGAGGCAGCAAGAAGGGGGATACCCTGATATTCCTTGTAAACTTTACGCCTAATACCTATGAGAACTTCAGAGTAGGCGTACCCTTTGAGGGAGAATATACCGAGGTGCTTAACAGTGATGATCCTAAATACGGCGGCAGCGGTGTTACCAATGAGGGTATTAAAAAGAGTGATAAAATTGAATATAACGGCAGAGAGGACAGTATAGGTTTAAGGCTTGCGCCCCTTTCGGTTACCGTATTTAAAGCAAAATAATAATCTACAAGGGCACTGTGGATTGCAGTGCCCTTGTTTTAAGGAGGATATTATGAAATTGCCAAAGTATGGCATTGCGGCGGCAGCGGTACTTGCATTAATGTATATAATTTATATTATTTATTGCCTTATTATTGGTGCAGAGCCTAATAATGGGGAGATTGCAATGGGCATTACTTTTGTGGTATGTGTATGTGCAATAATTGCCTTTGAAATTAAGCATAAGGATGATGATAAGGATGAATAATAATGAAACATAATTTAACTGGTTTTCAGAAAAATGGGACAGCAAATATCCAATAATATCAAAAATCAGGCGTGAAAATTGGGCTATATTATCAACCTGTTTTAAATATCCTGAGGAGGTCAGAAAGATTATATATATAACCAATAC
>CALIRN010000259.1 GCA_938042265.1 uncultured Eubacteriaceae bacterium | reverse complement strand
ATTTTCACATCCATCAAAAGCATAAACCCCTATACTTGTCACGCTGTTTGGTATCGTTATGCCTGTTAAGCTGCTGCAGCCCATAAACACACTATCTCCGATGCTTGTCACACCGTCAGGTATTGTTATGCCTGTTAAGCCGCTACAACCCATAAACGTATAATCCTCTATGCCTGTTATACCATTTGGCAACGTTATGCCTGTTAAGCTGCTACAATACTCAAACGCACCATCTCCAATACTTGTTATACTGTTTGGCAGTGTTATGCCTGTTAAACTGATGCACTCCCTAAATGCATAAGTCCCTATGCTTATCACGCTGTCAGGTATTGTTATGTCTGTTAAGCTGCTGCAGCCCATAAACGCACCCTTTCCGATACTTGTTACACTGTTTGGCAGTGTTATGCCTGTTAAGCTGCTGCACTCCCTAAACGCATAAGTCCCTATGCTTTTTACACTGTCAGGTATTGTTATGCTTGTTAAACTGCTGCAGCCCTCAAATGCACCAAGTCCGATGCTCGTTATTTTAACTCCGCCAATCTCATCAGGAATTACCACATTTGTTACGGACTTAGAAGCATCGGCAATTTCACCGTCACTGTAATAATAAATATAACCGCCCTCAACAGCATAACCGATATATGACGCATCATAAGCGGATACGTCTGTATCAGTTAATACCGCTGCGTAGGTATCCTTTGCTTGAGCGTTTTCTGTCGTCACTGTCCATTGTGATATTACGTTGCTGCTTTCAGCCCCAAAGCTTACACTAAAGCCTGATACAACCACTATCAACGCCAATCCGATACCTGCCAATCTTTTTAATTTCATTAACACTCAGTCCTCCTTTTTCCCGCTATTAATAATACTTAATGACTTATCAAGTAAAGCACCAAACAGATTTTTACATAATGATTATCCTTTATTTTACTTTATTGACAATATAAAATATATACTTACTTATACCATATAATATCTTTTTTAATATAAAAGTCAGCATAACAGCCGAAAATTTACCTGTGATAAACCGATGTAAAAAACATACGTCAGCTTTAATTTTATATGATCCTTATAAAAAAAGGAGCTGTAAAAGCTCCCCAAAAATATACAAATCACAATCAATTTATCTTAGTTTCATCCGTTCTATTTTCAGCTCTTCTTTTAGCCTCTTTTTCAACATTCATATTTTCCTTAGCTCTGCGCTCAGTAATTTTATCGGTAATATCCTGCCATGTAATGCCCATTTCCACCATAAGCACCTCTAAATGAAACAGCAGGTCACATGCCTCGGCAACAACCTCACCCTTATCGTTATCCTTTGCGGCAATAATGGTTTCGGTTGCCTCCTCCCCTATTTTTTTAAGTATTTTATCCTTACCCTTGCCAAAAAGGTAGCTGGTGTATGAGCCCTCCTGGGGGGTATCCTTTCTGCCCTTTATTACGCTGTATTCTTCCATTAAAGCATCATTGAGATTAGCCATTATTTTCATCTCCTTTAAAATCCTCTATTTTTCTGTAAAAGCAGGACCGATTGCCTGTGTGACAAGCTGCACCAATCTGATCGATTAACAGCAGTATGGTATCGCAATCGCAGTCATACCTTATTTCCTTAACATACTGATAATGTCCGCTTGTTTCACCCTTTATCCAAAGGCTGCGACGTGAACGGCTGTAATACGTGCCTCTGCCTGTTTTTACGGTAAGGTCAAATGCCTCCTTATTCATATACGCAAGCATAAGCACCTCTTTTGTCTTATAGTCCTGCGCTATTGCAGGTATAAGACCGTCGCTGTTAAATTTAAGCTCCAAATCCATTATATTCACCTCATAATCTAACGGGTATTCCCTCACTGTCAAGGTACTTTTTCAAATCCAGTATATCCATCTCCCTGTAATGGAAAAGGCTTGCCGCAAGCGCCGCCTCTGCACCGCCGTCCGTAAGCGCCTCTGCAAAGTGCTCTACTGTGCCTGCACCGCCTGATGCAATTACCGGGATTGAAACCGCATCTGATATTGTCCTTGTAAGCTCAATATCATAGCCTGCCTTGGTACCGTCACAATCCATACTGGTAAGCAGAATTTCACCTGCACCTCTCCTTTCAGCCTCAACGGCCCATTCAACAGCGTCCCTGCCCGTATTTACACGACCGCCGTTAAGGTACACATCAAAGCCGCCGCAGTCACGTCTTTTTGCATCAATTGCAACAACAACACACTGGTTGCCAAACCTCTCTGCAGCCTCGTTTATAAGCTCAGGCCTGTTAAGCGCTGCAGAGTTTACGGAAATTTTATCCGCTCCTGCGCTTAAAATCATTCTGAAATCCTCAATAGTACGTATACCGCCGCCTACGGTAAGAGGTATGAACACCTGCTCAGCCGTTCTTGCAACCACATCAAGCATAATGCTCCTTGCGTCAGAGGATGCCGTTATATCAAGAAAAACTATCTCGTCCGCCATTGATTTATTGTAATAAGAGGCTATTTCCACAGGGTCACCTGCATCTCTTAAATTAACAAAGTTTACACCCTTTACAACTCTGCCGTTATTTACATCAAGGCATGGGATAATTCGTTTTGTATGCATAAATTTACACCTCTATTATTCTTCCTTTTTCTTTTTAATGTGCTTACCTACAATTTCCGATACGTCCGAAACGGTAACAAAGGCTGAATTATCGTCTGCCCTTATTATCTTATAAAGCTCATTAAGCTCAATACGCGTAACAACACAGTAAAGCACAACCTTTTTGCCGCTTATAAGTCCCTCACCCTCCATAAGGGTTACGGTTCTGCCCAGCCTTTTATATATGTTATCCGCAATGGAATTGGCATTGTTGGTTATAATCATAACCGCCTTTGCCTGTTCAAATCCGGTTTCGACCATATCTATTACCTTTGAGGTAATAAAGTAGGTTAAAAGGCTGTACATTGCCCTGTCCAGACCGAAAAGACAGCCTGCAACGGAGTAAATTACAACATTTATAACCAGTATAATCTGACCGACGGAAAACTGTGTCTTTTTACTGATAAGCAGCGCTGCCGCCTCGGTGCCGTCAATACAGCCGCCGTTTTTAAGCACAATGCCTACGCCCAAGCCAAGAAATATACCGCCGAAAACAGTAGCAAGCAGTGCATCCTCTGTTGCCTCAACAGGCTCAAACACCTCCAGCATTACCGAAAACACAATCATTGCATAGGTAGCCTTAACTACAAAGTTTTTGCCTATCTGTTTATAGCCCGCAATAAAAAACGGAATATTAAGTATTATAATTACAACTCCCATAGGCACCTTAAAAAGCTGATTTATTATAAAGCTGACGCCTACCACGCCGCCATCCAGTATCAAAACCGGCATTAAAAACAGCTCCAAAGCCATGGCGGCAACCGACGCACCGAAGGTAATCAGTATAAAGCCGAATATTTCCTTAAGCCTGCCGTTATTTAATTCATAATTCATTTTATCACTCTCATATTATACTTCAAATCTGTCAATAACTTCCTTTAAATTCAGCGCACCGTTATACAATGCTTTGCCGATAATAACACCGGCAGAGCCGATTTTGCTGACATTTTCAATATCGCTCATAGCAGAAACACCACCCGAAGCGATTATATCAAGCCCTGTTTTTTCAATTAAAGCCCCTGTAGACTCAATATTGGGGCCGCACATCATACCATCCTTTGAAATATCGGTATAAATAACGGTTTTTATGCCGTATTCTTTCATTTTTAGACAAAGGCCAACAGCGGTAACATCGCTGACCTCCTCCCAGCCCGATATGGCAACCATACCGTTTTTTGCGTCAACTCCGACAGCAATTTTATCCCCATAAAGCTCTGCAGCCTGTCTGACAAGCTCAGGATTTTTAACTGCAGCCGTACCTATAATTACTCTTGACGCTCCTGCATTAATTCTGTCAGCAACATCCTCCAAGGTACGTACGCCTCCTCCTGTCTGTATGGGAATATCATACTTAGCTCTGATTGCCTTAATTATGTCCGTAATAAAGCTTTTTCCATATCTTGCGCCATCAAGGTCAACTATATGTATATAAGATGCACCTGCATCAATCCATGCCTTTGCGGCAGATACGGGGTCATCATTAAACACCGTTACATCATCAAATTTGCCCTGAGTAAGACGTACTGCCTTACCGTCCTTTATATCAATAGCCGGATATATCTGCATATTAAAGTCCTCCAAAGTTTTTAAGTATCTGCAAGCCTACATCACCGCTTTTTTCAGGGTGAAACTGCAGGGCAAAAATATTATCCTTTTGTACGGCAACCTGTATTTCCCTGCCGTAATGGGTTGTAGCAGAAATTACGGGGGCGTCCGTTTCAAGGTAATATGAGTGTACAAAGTAGACGTAGGGGCTTTCGGGCAATCCCTCGTATAAAGGGGAA
>CALIRN010000258.1 GCA_938042265.1 uncultured Eubacteriaceae bacterium | reverse complement strand
AGGGCTTATTTCATCTGCCTTTGTGGATTTGCCGGGTGCGTCAGATGTATTTGTAAGTGGTATTGTCACCTATAAGGAGGAAAGTAAGTGTACCCTCCTTGGCGTTAAGGAGGAGACCTTAAAGCAATATACTGCGGTAAGCAGCCGGACCGCAGCTGAAATGTGTGAAAATGCAGCTAAGAAGTGCGGTACCGATATAGGTCTTTCAAGTACAGGTTATGCAGGCCCTGACGGCGGTACGGAGGAAAATCCCGTAGGCACCGTTTATATAGGCGTTTATATTTACGGTAAGGCTTATACAAAACGTCTGGAGCTTAAGGGCAACAGAAATTATATAAGAAAAAATGCGGTTGAGGAAGTGTTGCTGCTTTTGGAGCAGCTTTTATAAAGAAATTTTACGGAGGATTAATTAAATGGCAGCAAATGTATCAAAAAATACAACTGAGGAGAATACGGCGGACAGCAAGGCGCAGGCTATAAAAACCGCTGTTGCACAAATTGAAAAAAGCTTTGGCAAGGGCGCTGTAATGAAGCTTGGCGCAAATGCTGCAAACCATACTGTTGAAACAGTACCCACAGGCTCTCTTGCGCTGGATATAGCCCTTGGCGTGGGCGGTGTGCCAAAGGGCAGAATTATTGAGATTTACGGACCTGAAAGCAGCGGTAAAACTACCGTTGCCTTACATATAGTTGCAGAGGTACAGAAAAGGGGCGGCATTGCGGGCTTTGTGGATGCGGAGCATGCGCTTGACCCGGTCTATGCAAAAAATCTTGGTGTTAATATTGATGAGCTTTATGTTTCGCAGCCTGACGATGGTGAGCAGGCTCTTGAAATTACGGAAACAATGGTGCGTTCAGGCGCTATGGATGTGGTTATTGTTGACTCTGTTGCTGCCCTTGTGCCAAAGGCTGAAATTGAGGGCGAAATGGGTGACAGTCACATGGGCTTACAGGCAAGGCTTATGAGTCAGGCGCTGAGAAAGTTGACAGGTGTTACCTCAAAGAGCAAATGTATTGTTATTTTTATTAATCAGCTCAGAGATAAAATCGGTGTTATGTTTGGCAATCCTGAAACAACTACAGGCGGTAAAGCGCTTAAATTTTATGCAAGCGTGAGGATTGATATAAGAAGAAGCGATGCCATTAAAAACGGCACCGAGGTTATTGGTAACAGAACAAAGGCAAAGGTTGTAAAAAATAAGGTGGCGCCTCCCTTTAAGGTGGCCGAATTTGATATTATGTACGGTAAAGGCATAAGCCATACGGGTGATGTGCTTGACCTTGCTGCTGATTTGGATATTGTACAGAAGGGCGGTGCATGGTACAGCTATAACGGCAACCGACTGGGACAGGGCAGAGAAAATGCCAAAAAGTATTTTGAGGAAAATCCTGAGCTTTGTATAGAGATTGAAAATGCAGTAAGACGCCATTATGAGTTGCAGGAAATCCCTACAGGAAAAAACGAACAGCCTGAGCAGCCTAAGGCTGATGAAAAGGAAAAAACGGAAAATAAATAACATAGTAAGTACCCTCTGTTTGAAGAAGCGGAGGGCTTTTACTATGTCGGTTAAAGACTATTCCTGCTACGTTGGTTAAATTATCCCCGGCATTGCCGGGGAATTTTATTTTGTCAATATAAATCAGGTTTTATCTTACCAATAAATATACAGGAGCTGATTTTGTATGTCAAATCCCCTCAAGATTAATGCGGTATTCAACAATGCCTCTTGCATAAGGTGCAATTTCATACTGCTGTACCACAAATACCAGTTGGGCATCTTCAATATAAAAGCTGTCATCGGTAAGCTTAAAGGCTGTATCGTCGTAGAAAGGATACTGTTCAGGGTCTGCCTGAGCTATGGCGCGTATACCCTCCTTACCCTTATTAAGAGCATCTTCAAGAAAATCCTCAGCAGTCATACGCTGACCTGTCTGAAGATTATAGGTAAGACCGCTCACAGATGTATTTGGATGAGCGCCGCCCATATAGCTTACTTCCGTAATGTACGCAGAGACAATTGCTTCATCAAGGCTTTTTACCTGATAGTTGATTTCACAGCTCCAATCGGCTGAGGGTTTTCCTTCTGCCGGTGCAAATTCCCTTGCGTCGCTGCCAAATTCATCTTCACAGGCTTTTATGCGGGCCTTTGCATCCGCCTCTATTGCATTGTTAACTTCCTTGATTTCGGTTGTGTCACCATCTATAACGGGGTATTTTGCCGTAATTGTAAATACGGTATTTTCACCATTTTTTATTTCACTTACAAGGTTTTTAAAGGTGTAGCTACCTGTTTGGCTTTGCTGCTCCACAACACGGTATTGGATAACGCCCTCGCTGAAAGGCGCTATTTCATAAGGAGGCATTACATATACAACAGCTCCGTCAAAATAAAAGCTGTCTTTATTGGGCTTTTTATAATTTTTATAAGTATCGCCGTAGGTTTTGGCATAGTTTTTGGCAAGGCTTTCAATGCCCTTAAGGGCATTTTCGTAGGCATTGGGGACAATCTGGTCAGCCTCAACCTCCGTACCGTTATCCCTGTCTAAGGTAAGACCGCCCACAACAATATTATCATGTGAACCTGCTGTATATATGTTATCCTGCCTGTACATGGAAACAAACTCGGGGCTGTCGTATTTTACATCAAAATTAACAGTGATGTACCAGTTTGTGTCATTTGTATCAATCTGCTTAAAATAGCTTTCCGCACTGTCACTGTAGCTGTCATGATAGCTTTGGGCAAGGCTCTGAGCCTGCTGTGCTATTTTTGCATTTGCGGCAGGGGCGTTGTCAAAAGCGGGATATTTTACCGTAATGGGTACTATTACTGTATCACCGTACATTATATCATTGCTGAGGGATAATATGCTGTAGCCCTCGTGTCTTTCAACAGCATTGCCCGTAACGGTCACCACTCTGTTTTCGCCGTCCCAGTCAACATGAGCTCCAAGCCCCTCGGAAATTGCTCTTATAGGCACCATTGTACGGGAGTTAATGATTTTTGCTGGTACATCCAGTCTAATTTCTCCCGAATTGGCAGTCATTTTATCAGAGCCTATAACAAGGCTCACCTGCTTACCCTCCAGGGAACAGGTGACGGTTTGCGTGTCGTTGTCCCAGTCAACGGAGGCTCCCATTTTTTCAAGCACTGCGCGGAATGGTACAAGGGTACGTCCGTTTTCAATAACAGGAGTCTGATCCTGCTCAAACTCAACGGCTTCTCCATTTACAATAACCGAAATACTATCGCTTTCGGCTGCACCTGCACTGGTCTGCATACCCATGGCAAAAGCTATGGCGGCAAGCAGAAATAAATTTTTCTTCATAAATTTCACTCTCCTTATCCTTTTATTATATTGTCATTTTACTACATTTGACATTTACATTCAATATGTTTGCATTTAAAAAGTTTTTCATATTGACTATTCAGGAGTGTAGTGGTATTATTTAAGCAAAATGCTTTGAGGGGGTAAGAACGTGCTTGCTAAGGTAATGTCTGCGGCGCTTATGGGCATAAACGGCTACAGAGTTGATGTTGAGGTGGATATAAGCAACGGTCTGCCTGCCTTTGATATTGTAGGTCTGCCTGATAATGCAGTTAAGGAGTCAAGAGAAAGAGTAAGGACGGCAATCAAAAATTCGGGGTATGACTTTCCCGTAAAAAGGATAACCGTTAACCTTGCTCCCGCAAATACCAGAAAGGAAGGACCTGCCTTTGACTTGCCCATTGCAATGGGTATTCTGGTATGTATGGGGGTTATTAAAAGCGAGGCTGTTTCCGAGACAATGTTTTTGGGAGAGCTGTCCCTGGACGGCGGTGTTAAAAATGTTGACGGTGTGCTCCCCATGATTTATTCCGCAAGGGAAAACGGCGTCAGACGCTGCTTTGTACCTGCAGACAATGTACGGGAGGCAGCCATTGTGGAGGGGATTGAGGCTGTAGGCGTTGATAGTCTTTACAGCCTTATAGAAATATGCAACGGTAAAAAGGAGCCTGAAATTACGTCTGTTAATATAGAAGAATTATTTAAATCGCCAGCAAAAAGCCGGTTGGACTTTGCTGACGTAAAGGGACAGGAGTCGGTAAAAAGAGCGCTGGAAATCGCTGCCGCAGGTATGCACAATATTATCATGATAGGGCCTCCTGGTTCGGGTAAGACCATGATGGCAAAGCGTATACCGACAATTTTGCCCGATTTATCTTTGGAGGAAAGTATAGAGATTACCAAGATTTACTCCGTAGCAGGGCTTTTAAGGGACAGGGCGTCCCTTATAACCCAAAGACCCTTTCGTTCGCCTCATCATACCATATCAAATGTTGCAATGGTAGGGGGCGGCAGAATACCAAAGCCGGGTGAGGTCAGCCTGTCCCATAACGGAGTTTTGTTTCTTGATGAGCTGCCTGAGTTTTCAAGAGGAGTGCTGGAGGAGTTAAGGCAGCCCTTGGAGGACGGAGATGTTACGGTTTCAAGGGTAAACGGAACCATGACATTTCCTGCCAAGCTGATGTTTGTTGCCTCAATGAACCCCTGCCCCTGCGGCTACTACGGCTATTCTGACAAGTGCCGCTGCAGCAGTACACGGATAAACAAATATATGGGCAAGGTGTCGGGTCCGCTCCTTGACAGAATTGATGTACAGATTGAGGCTGCCGCTGTTGACTATGAGGATATGCATAGCACTCAAAAGGCGGAAAGCTCCGCGGAAATAAAGAAACGTGTTGCAGCTGCCCATGAGATACAGAAGCGGCGCTATAAAAATGAAGAAATTTATTTTAATTCACAGCTTTCCTCCTCACAGACGGAAAAATACTGCAGGCTGGGCAGGGCTGAAAGCGAGCTTGTAAAGACTGCCTTTGACAGGCTGAATTTTAGCGCAAGGGCCTATCACAAGCTGTTAAAGCTTGCAAGGACAATAGCGGATTTGGAGGGCAGTGAGGATATAAATGTGAGGCATATTGCAGAGGCTATTCAGCTAAGAAATCTGGACAGACGACTGCTCTATTAATTGGAGGTAAATATGCTCAGTGATGATAATGCCATACTTTGGCTTGCTTCGGTTAAAAATATAACGCCCAGACGAAAGCATCTTTTGCTTGAAAAATTCGGCAGTGCAGCAGAGCTGGCACAGTCAGACAGCAAAAGCCTTATAGGGCTGGGCTTTGGTGAGGAGCTGGCATACGCTCTGTTTAATACGGAGCCTGAAAGGCTTACGGCGCAGATACTTGATAGTTTGTATAAAAAGGATATAGGCTTCATAAGCTGTAACAGTAAGGAGTATCCTTCAAGGCTTAAGGAAATATCCGATTATCCCATAGGTCTTTTCAGGCTTGGCAATATGCCTGATATGCAGGATAGGAGAGTTCTTGGCATTGTAGGCTCAAGACGCTGTACAAGCTATGGCGCAGCTGCTACCTACTCTATTGCAAAGGAACTGGCGGAAAAGGGTGCGGTAATAGTCAGCGGTATGGCAGACGGAATTGACAGTATGTCACATAAGGGTGCTCTTGACGGTGAGGGAGATACCATAGCGGTACTGGGCTGCGGTGTGGATATATGCTATCCTGCAGGCAATCGTGAGCTTATGGAGCGTATTAAGGAAAAGGGCTGTGTTGTAAGCGAACTTCCGCCGGGCGCGCACCCGAGCAAATTTACGTTTCCGGCCAGAAACAGGATAATAAGTGGTCTTTCAGACGTTATAGCGGTTATGGAGGCGGATGAGAAAAGCGGTACCCTTATTACCGTTGACCATGCAAATGACCAGGGACGTGAGGTTATGGCACTGCCAGGTAATATTACAAGCCGTTTAAGCTGCGGAACCAACAGGCTTATAAGCGAGGGTGCCGCAATTATTACCTGTGCGGAGGATATTTGCAGAGCTCTGAAGCTGGAAGAATGTAGAGAAAACGAAAAAAATTCCGAAAATAATAATATTTCTCTTGCACCTGAGGAAAAATTGGTTTATGATTGTATTCATTCGGAGCCTGTAACGGCTGATGAAATTGTATTGCAGATAAATGTGTCCGTTAAGGATGTGCAGTTTGCGCTGACGCTTTTGGAGCTTAAGGGTCTTATAGTAAAGCTGTCGGGACAGAGATACATTATCAACGGATAATTATATGAAAATTTTAGGAAAAGATGAATTTATACAGGGGGAGATATTGTGAGCAGTAAAAAAAACCTGGTTATAGTTGAGTCGCCTGCAAAGGCAAAGACCTTAAAAAAGTTTTTAGGCAGTAATTATAAAATTGAAGCCTCCGTAGGTCATGTAAGAGATTTGCCCAAAAGTGAGCTTGGCATAGATGTTGACAATGATTTTGAGCCTAAATATATTACAATAAGAGGTAAGGGTGAGCTGCTTGCAAAGCTGCGCAAGGAGGCAAAAACCGCCGATAAGGTTTATCTTGCAACTGACCCTGACCGTGAGGGTGAGGCAATAAGCTGGCATCTTATGCACGCCCTTAAGCTTGATGATAAAAAAGCCAGCCGTATTACCTTTAATGAAATTACCAAAAACGCCGTAAAAAAGAGTATCAAGGAGGCAAGGGAAATTGATATGGACCTTGTGGATGCCCAGCAGGCAAGGCGTGAGGTTGACAGAATTGTGGGCTACAAAATCAGTCCTCTTTTATGGAAAAAGGTTAAAAAGGGCTTAAGTGCGGGACGTGTTCAGTCCGTTGCCCTTTCTCTTATATGTGACAGAGAGGATGAAATTGAAAATTTTGTGCCAAAGGAGTACTGGACAATAGATGCGGAGTTTAAAACCGCTAAAAATAAATTAATTAAGGCAAAGCTTTACGGCAAGGGCAAAAAAAAGCTGGAACTTAACAGCAGGGAAGAGGTAGACCTGGTGCTTGAGGGCATTGAGGGAAAGGACTTTACGGTAGCGTCCGTTAAAAGAGGTAACCGTGTTAAGAACCCCGTACCTCCGTTTACAACAAGTACCCTGCAGCAGGAGGCATCAAAGCTTTTGGGCTTTGCCTCACAAAAGACCATGAGGATTGCACAGCAGCTTTATGAGGGTGTGGATATTCAGGGTGAGGGTACTGTAGGTCTTGTTTCATACATCCGTACCGACTCCGTACGTATTGCCGATGAGGCCTATGAGGAGGTAAAGGACTTAATTTTAAATAATTATGGCGAAAATTACGTAAAAGAACGTAAGCAGTACGCTACAGACAAAAGGGCGCAGGATGCTCACGAGGCTATAAGACCTACCAGTTCAAAGCGTCTTCCCGATGCCATTAAGGACAGCCTTTCAAGAGAGCAGTATAAACTTTATAAGCTGATATGGGAGCGCTTTGTGGCAAGCCAGATGCCTCAGGCACAGTATACAACTCTGTCCGCATCCATTGAGGCGGGAGATTATACCTTCAGGGCAACAGGCTCGGTGCTTGTATTTGATGGTTATCTTTCCGTATATAAAAAGAATGAGGAAAAGGAGGAGGAATCCTCCATGCCTGAGGTTATGGACGGAGATGTGCTTAAAAGGGTAAATGTTAATCCGCTGCAGCACTTCACCCAGCCTCCTGCAAGATATACAGAGGCCATGCTTATTAAAACCCTTGAGGAAATAGGCGTGGGCAGGCCAAGTACCTATGCGCCTACCATTACCACCATACAGGCGCGTAACTATGTAACCAAGGAGGATAAGATGTTTTATACAACCGAGCTTGGTGAAATAGTAAACAAAATTATTACCTCAAACTTTGGCGAGATTATAAATACCGACTTTACCGCAGATATGGAGAGCGCTCTGGATAAGGTCGAATCAGGTGAAATAGAGTGGAAGCAGGTTTTAAGGGATTTTTATCCTCTTTTAAAGTCGCTTATAGAAAAGGCTGAAAATAATGTTGAAAATGTTAAAATAGAGGATGAGGTTACAGATGTAATCTGTGAGGAATGCGGCAGAAATATGGTTATAAAGTATGGCAGATACGGCAAGTTTCTGGCTTGTCCCGGCTTTCCGGAGTGCCGCAACACCAAGCCCTTGTTTGAGGATACGGGAGTTAAATGCCCTAAATGCGGCGGCAAGGTGTATGTGAAAAAGACTAAAAAAGGCAGAAAATATTACGGCTGTGAAAATAATCCGCAGTGCAACCTTATGCTATGGAACAAGCCTACAGGAGAAATTTGCCCGCGGTGCGGCAGTGCACTTGTGGAAAAGGGTACAAAAACAAAGCATATTGCCTGCAGTAATAATGAGTGCGGCTATCGCAGTGAAATAAGTGAAGAGAAAACCGAGGATAAAAATGACTGAGTATAGTGTTATGGCGGAGGCATACAGAAAAATATTG
>CALIRN010000257.1 GCA_938042265.1 uncultured Eubacteriaceae bacterium | reverse complement strand
AGGCGAATTGATGAAGCTTATGAGCGAAACCTCAACCCTACCAGAGGAGCTTAAAATTGATGCAGGCAAAATTGCGGCACTTATTGAAATGGTTACGGCTAATAAGATTAACCGTAATACTGCCAAGGAAGTATTTGAGGAAGTATTTAAAAACGATGTTGACCCTGTTAAGTACGTTGAGGAAAACGGACTTGGTATGCTTAATGATGACAGTCTTGTTGAAAGTACCATTGATGAGGTTATTGCAAACAATCCTAAGAGTATTGAGGATTACAGAAACGGTAAGGAAAAGGCATTCGACTTCATTGTTGGTCAGACTATGAAGGCTCTTAAGGGTAAGGCAGACCCACAAACAGTAAACAGAATTTTAAAGGAAAAATTAAAATAATTCTATGTGTATATAAGACTGTTGTATAACTTTGTATGGCAGTCTTTTTATTTTGTAAAATTATAAAATATAATTGAATTATGTTGCTTATAGTGATATAATCAAATAGAAATAAAATATTCTTGGGGGCGAATAAAATGAAACTGAAAAAATTAATTGCGTGTACATTAGCTTCGGTAATTCTCATATCATCAGTAGGAATTTGTCCTGCTTATGGAGCAGATGATGATAAGCTGACGGCATTTCCGGGGGCCGAGGGCGGCGGTATGTACACCCTTGGTGCAAGGGCGGCAGATAATATGACCGTTTACCACGTTACCAATCTTAATGACAGTGGTGTTGGCTCATTCCGCAATGCCGTAAGCGGCAGCAACAGGATAATAGTATTTGATGTTTCGGGTACTATTATGCTTAAATCAATACTTAAAATTGATTCCTGTAATCTTACTATTCTCGGACAGACAGCGCCGGGGGACGGTATATGTATAGCAGGTGAAAGCACCCTCTTTCAGTATTGCTCAAATGTCATTATAAGGTATATGCGTTTTCGTCCCGGTGATGTGGGCACATCACAGGAGGACGGTCTTGGTTTTAAGCAGTGTACGGACGTAATTGTTGACCACTGTTCGGTAAGCTGGAGTGTGGACGAGGCTTTTAGTGCATACGCAAACAGAAATTTTACGGCGCAGTATTGTATTATAAGCGAAAGCCTTAATAATTCCGTACATGACAAGGGTGCACATGGTTATGGCGGTATTTGGGGCGGTGAAAATGCTTCTTTCCATCATAATCTTATTGCTTCGCACAACAGCAGGACACCAAGAATAGGTACAAGCGCTACAGTGAAGTCCTATATGGGTCACCCCGATACGGACAGCCTTGTTGATATAAGAAACAATGTTATATATAACTGGGGTGAAAAGGCGGGCTATGCAGGTGAAAATAACGTAAGAGTAAATTTTGTAAACAACTATTACAAAAAAGGACCCGCAACAAAAAGCAGCAGTTTTTATGAGAGCTGGGGATCAACACTGTATGTTGACGGAAATGTGATTGAGGGTAATGACGCTGTTACGGCAAACAATTGGTCGGGTGTTAAAAGCAATATCGGCAACACAATAAAATGCAGCAGTATAAGTGACGGTGTAACGGTAGACGGCGTTTTAAAGGCTAATGATGAGTTTATATATGATTACCCCGTATCTGCACAGACGGCAAAGCAGGCATATACAGATGTGCTTGAAAATGCGGGTGCAAGCTATAAGCGTGACGGCATTGACGCAAGAGTAGTGCAGCAGGTTAAGGATGGAACAGCCTTAAACGGCAGCAAGGGTTCTTTGGGGCTTATTGACAGTCAGGAGGACGCAGGCGGCTGGTATTACCTTTCAGATGGGGAGATTACTGACAGTGACTCTGACGGTATTCCCGATGAATGGGAGGATAAAAATGGGCTTGATAAGAACAATGACTCGGATGCACTTTTAATTGCTGCAAGCGGATATACCAATATTGAGGAATACGCAAATGCTTTGGCTGCAAACCCTGAAGTATCAGAGCTTGATACACTTACCTTACGTCAGGATATTTTTAAGGGCGAAAATCTGGACAAGGCTATATATTCAGATGATGATATGACAACGCTTGAGGAGCTTATCAAAACAGGAAAGGCTGCCCTGGAGCAGGCACAGAGTCAGGAACAGATTGACAATGCAGAGCAGCCCTTTACAGCCTTTTTAAATAATCTGGAGCCAATATACAGTATTCTTATAGAGGATTTAATATCTCAAATTAATGCTCTGGACTTGAATACATATCTGCCATCAACCGTAAATACGCTGAATAGTGCGCTTGACAAGGCTAATGCCGATTTAGCGGCACAGGCAGATAACACACAGCTTAAAGCGGATTATGAAAGCCTTAAAACGGCGTATGACAAGCTTGAGGTATCCCTCCTGCCTGATTTGCAGACTGAAATAGATAAGGCTGATGAAATATTGGCAACAAGCGGAGCATATACGCCTGCATCAATGGAGCAGCTTAAAACACAGACAGAGGAGGCAAAGGCTTTAATTGCCACTGATGATTATACAAATGCCGAGCTGAAGGCTATGACTCAAAAAATGCAGACAGCTCTTGACAAAATGGTTGCAATAAATAATGAGGTGCTTGAGGAGTGCCTTGATATTATTGAAAACGGAACATGGGACTATAATCTGCTTGACTCACACTCTCTTTCTGTGCTTGCACAGTTAAAGACTGAATGTTTAAGTATGATGGGACAGACCTATGCGGATAATACACAGATAAACGCCTTTAAGGAAAAGGTGATTTCAGCTATAAGCAGTGAAATAAATGTCAAGCTTGATAAGAATTACAGCTATAAGCAGGACTTTGAGGGTGATGTAACGGAAACGCTTGAAGAGGGTGAAATTATTATAGCCGATGACAACGGCAATAAGTGCCTTGAACCCGATAAAAGGATGAACTTATATACTACGTTTAATATTAGCTCAAGCGAGTACTATTATTCAACCGATTTCAAAATTAAGGGTGGCGATAATACAAGCTGTGAAGGAGTTTTGCAGAGCTTTTTATTGAATAATATTTATATTGAAATTGCAGGTGGATATAAGAATGATGGCGTAGGCTTAATATATACCAAAATGCCCAATAAGGATTTCAGCAACATTTGTATGGATATACAATTTAACGTAAACGGATGGAATAATATAACAACAAAGTTTGATTTTGAAAATCAGACCTATACGGTATACCTGAATAATTGCAAGCTTTTCAGTGATTCAATTACCTTCGAATATGGTGGCAATTATACTGCAAAAGCAAAAAGTGTAGAGCGGTTTGGTAATACAATTTATCAGTCAGGCAATGGCAACAGAAATTATACTATATGGTCTGATAATTGGGAAATTTATACCTTTGGCAGTGATGACCCGTTTGTATATGGTGATGCTGATACAGACGGCACAATTACGGCAGATGATGCCGCAAATATTGTGCAAAAGGTGCTGGATTATGATATGGTGCTGCCTGTGGAACGGAAATATGTTGATTATCTTGCAATAGTTGATGTGGACGGCAGCGGTACAATTACCTCTCAGGACGCCGCTATGGTGCTTAAAAAATCACTGGATAACAGCTATATATTACCTGTGGAACAGCAATAATATCTATATATAAAAATGTAAGCCGCTTTGATTGTCAGGGCGGCTTTTCAAATTGATTTACTTTGGTGGCTGTGGTATAATAAATACATACGTGTTTTGGAGTCTTAGCCTTTCGGCTGATTCTCCGCAAAAGCAAAGCTTTTGCACTATACTAACTCAACCCATAAAGGGTTTCGTTACCATATTCGGTGAAAACAAAGCTTGCAGCCTTGTTTTCCTTGCGAATATGGTATAATCATATCAATGCTGTCATACGGCGAAAAAAATAGTAAATTACAATTATATAATTAATACATTGGCAGTATTTTATAAGGACGTATAAAAATGACAGATTATAGCAAAATAAAACTGATAGCACTTGACCTTGACGAAACTACCCTCAATGAGCAGGGACAGCTTACGAAAAGGACAAGGCGTGCAATAGAAAATGCAATAAAAAAAGGTATTCATATAGTAATAGCAAGCGGGCGTGCTTACTGTGCCCTGCCAAAAGATGTGCTTGAAATAAGCGGTATTGAGTATGCCATAACCTCAAACGGTGCAACCATTTACAGAGTAAGCAATGAAGAATGTATTTTAAGCTACAAGATTAATGAAAGAGCGGTTGATGATATTATTGACCTAAAAAACAGGTATCCTATTACCTTTGAGGCTTTTATTGACGGAATTGCATACGCCGACAGCGCATATATTGAAAATCCAATGAAATACAACGTGCCTATGAGGGCAAAGCATTATCTTGATACAACCAGAAAGCCTGTTGATGATATGGCATTATTTATTAGTAAAAACAGGGAAGTGCTTGACAGTATAGATATTGTTGTGCCCTCTTTGGAAATAAGAGATACAATATCGGACTATATAAGAAGGTGGCGCAGTGAGGTTTATGTTACCTCGTCCGTGCCTTACCTTGTGGAGATTGCTGACAATAAAGCTGGCAAGGGTGCTGCGCTTAAAAGCCTTTGCGGCGTGCTGGGGATAGACTTGGAGAGCTGCGCCGCCTTTGGCAATGCCGACAACGATATTGATATGATAAAGGAATGCGGCATAGGGATTGCGGTAGCAAATGCAACAGCAAGCTGTCTTGCTTGTGCCGATATAACTGCGCCCTCCCACGGTGAGGATGGTGTTGCCGAAATAATGGAAAAAATAATCAAAAACAGGTAATAAGTTTGTCCCTCCCTGCATAGGTTATATATCAGAGGAGGTCTGGCTTATGAAAAAAATATTAATTCTTATTATGCTTTGCTTAAGCTTTACAGGCTGCAATGTGGGACAAACCGGCAAAGCGGACAACACAGGTATAACTGAGGGCACAATAGGACAGGATATGCCGATTAAACGGCTGCAGGCTGCCAAAATGCTGGCTTTATCCGTGTATGATATAAATACGGTGGAGTCAATGGAGCGTAAAATAATTTTTGAGGATACGGATATTGACAAGCCATACGATAAGTACATAAATGCCGCCTTTACGGCAGGCTTAATCAGCGGTGCGGACGAAACGCATTTTGAGCCGGAGGCATATTTAAGCCTTGAACAGGCTCAGTTTTTGTTAAATAAGCTTGATAAAAGTGGTACGCTAAAGCTGCAGTATAATCATGAGGACAGAAAAAAGCCTATTTCAGCCGCTATGTGGACAGAAGTATATGAACGTGCAATGGAGCTTAACCAAAATACGGCAATAGTAAGCTGTAATATAATACCCTACGCAACAGGTGAAAACTGCTCCGAGCTGGGCGACAGGTTTATTATGACTGACAGAGGTCTTTTAAGTATCGAGTGCTGTCAGAGTGATAATTATAATGACTGTACTCTGACCGCGGTTGTAAGGGATAAGGAAATACTTGCTCTTAAATCGGTTGTAAATAAGGAGCCCTCCGTAATGGGAGCTGTGGTGGTAAGTGCCGATGATGAGGGTGTAACCCTTGATATGGGCGGTGTGGAAAGATATTTTTATACAGACAGGGCAGAAACCCTTAAAGCGGGTGACAGTGTCAGCTTTAAATACAGCGGCAGTACGATTACTGAGCTTGACAGCGGCAGTATGGCACCTGAGGGTGTATCCATAGCACAGTAATAAAATTGTATGTGCAGCATATAATTACAAAACGGTTTTTGTAATTGGAGTGATAGTGTGAGCATAATAAAATACGGCATTTTAGGCGGAGATTACAGATATAAGATACTGTTGGAGCTGCTTAAAAAGGACGGCTACAGCGTAAGCTGCTGTGGAAACGGAAATATGGCAGATACGGCTGACACATTACAGGATTTATTCGGCAGTGCGGATATAATTATTGCGCCTATACCCTGCAGCAGGGATGGAAAAAATGTATTTTTGCCTGATAATATATCTCTGACCATATCACAGATGCTTGAGGAAATGGATAAAAACGGTTGCAGAGTACTTATAGGCGGCGTTATGGGCAGCAATATAAAAACAGAGGCGGCAGCACGCAGCATTAAGGTATATGATTTTTTTGATATGGAGGAGGTTGCCGTTTTAAATGCAATACCAACAGCCGAGGGAGCCATTCAGACAGCAATGCAGGAAAGTGACAGAACGCTTTTTGGCAGCAGTGTTCTTGTAATGGGCTACGGAAGATGCGGAAAGATACTTGCAAATATGCTTAAGGGCATAGGTGCAAGGGTAAGCGCTACTTACAGAAAGGAGTCCGACAGGGCATATATATCCGCATACGGCTATACGCCCATAGCCTTTAAGGAGGCGTTAAGCTATATTGACGGCTTCAGTTTTATTTTTAACACAATACCTGCTGCTGTAATTGACAGGGATATGCTGAAAAAGA
>CALIRN010000256.1 GCA_938042265.1 uncultured Eubacteriaceae bacterium | reverse complement strand
AGGATACAGTGAAAAAAACTGTCGATATTATGCTTGGAAGCATGAAGGATAACATATTGCCCTATACTATGGAAATATGCAGAAAAAAGATAGAGGAGCGTGCAAGGCTTTGAAAAAAATATATGTAATAGGGCTTGGTCCCGGCAATTTTGACCAGATTACGCCTAAGGCACTTAACGCCCTTAACGAAAGTGACATTATAACGGGTTATGATTACTACATAGAGCTTATAAAACCCTTGATTAAAGGTAAGGAGATATTTTCAACCCCTATGAGGCAGGAGCTTGACAGATGTAAAAAAGCTCTTGAATATGCCCTTGAGGGTAAAACCGTTGCAGTAGTATCCAGCGGAGATGCAGGGGTTTACGGTATGGCGGGTATCATTTATCAGGTATGCAGTAAATATCCGTGGGTGAGGATTGAGGTCATCCCGGGTATAACTGCCTGCTGCAGTGGGGCTGCTGTTTTGGGGGCACCTTTAATTCATGATTTTGCGGTAATAAGCTTAAGCGACCTGCTTACACCGTGGGAAAAGATAGAAAAGCGGCTTTTGCTTGCCTCTGAGGCGGATTTTGTAATTTGCCTTTATAATCCCTCCAGCAAAAAGAGAGCCGATTATTTAAAAAAAGCATGTGAGATTATGATTAAATTCAAGCCCCAAAATACACCGTGCGGATATGTTAAAAATATTGGCAGGGAAGGTGAGGAATACAGCATTGTTGCACTGGGAGAGCTTAAGTCAGCAAAGGCTGATATGTTTACAACGGTTATTATTGGCAACAGTCAGACTAAGGTAATTAATGGCAAACTGGTAACGCCGAGAGGGTATACGGGTTTATGAAAATAATAGTTTTTTCTGGTACAAGCGAGGGTAAGGAAATAGCGAAATATTTAAGCTCCAAGGGTATTGATACCACCATATGTGTTGCTACCGAATACGGCAGTTATGTTATGGAGGATATGCCGCATGTAAACATAAGTGTTGGCAGACTTGAAAAAGATCAAATGCTTAACCTTGTCCAAAAAGCTGATATGGTAATTGACGCTACCCATCCTTATGCCGTACTTGTTACTGAAAATGTAAGGGCAGCCTGCGCCGAGGCTGAAACAGAATATATACGCCTTTTAAGGGAGGACAGTCCTGCTGAAAATGTAATATTTGTAAACAATATTGATCAAGCCGTCAACCTTTTAAAAAATACCCGTGGAAAAATATTTGTATCTACAGGCAGCAAGGAGCTTAATAAGTATGCGGCATTGGATAACTACAGGCAAAGGCTTATAGTAAGGGTTTTGCCCGTAAAAGAGTCGGAGGACAAGTGCATAAGCCTAGGCTTGGAAAATGTCATATACAAAAAGGGGCCCTTTACATATAAGGAGAATATTGAGGAATTTAAGGCCTGCCGCGCAAAATGGCTTATAACAAAAAGTACGGGAAAGGCAGGAGGATTTAATGAAAAGATTAATGCCGCAAAAGATTTGGGAGTTAATGTAATTGTTATTAAAAGACCGCAGGAGAAGGGGCTTTCTATGGCAGAGGTAAAAAAAATAATAGATAAAAGGACAAGAATGCTATGAGATTTCCGTTATTTATAGATATTAAGGATAAAAGAGCCGTTGTTGTGGGAGGAGGAAAAATTGCGGTAAGGCGTATAAATATTCTGCTGAAATTCGGTGCAAGGATAAAGGTTGTGGCTCCCAACCTAATGGCAGATAAACTTGAAGGCGATGTTGAATATATAAAAAAAACTTTTGAGCCTGAGGATATTGAAAATGCCTTTATTGTTGTTGCCGCAACCGGTGACAGGGCAGTAAATCACAGCGTCTGTGAGCTTTGCCATAAAAAAAATATTTTGGTAAGTGTTGCAGACTGTAAGGAAGAGAGCAGCTTTTATTTTCCTGCTGTCTGTTTAAATGACAGCCTTAGTATAGGCATAGTATCCGACGGTAATAATCACACTCTTGTAAAAGACATGGCAGAAAAAATAAGGAGGCTTTTGGATAATGAGAAAAAGGCTCAGGATAGGCAGCAGAGAAAGTAAGTTGGCTGTAATACAAAGCGAAATAGTAATTAATATGATAAAAAAATATTGTCCGGAGTATGATATAGAGCTTGTTACCATGAAAACCACAGGAGATAAAATACTTGATAAAACTCTTGACGGGGTGGGCGGAAAAGGGTTATTTGTTAAGGAGCTTGACAGGGCTTTGCTTGAGGACAAAGTTGACATAACCGTTCATTCACTTAAGGATGTGCCTATGGAGAGTGATGATAGAATACCGCTTATTGCATATACAAGCCGAGAGTGCCCTTATGACGCCCTTGTACTGCCAAAGGGATTGGACAAGCCTGATTTTTCGAAACCTATAGGCTC
>CALIRN010000255.1 GCA_938042265.1 uncultured Eubacteriaceae bacterium | reverse complement strand
CCCATATACGGTGGATTCGTCACAACCACATCATATTTCTGTGCCAGTGCTTCCGCCACCTGTACCAAAGGCAGTAATCATTGAGCGGATTTCCTCATTTCCAAGTATTCTGTCAAGCCTTGCCTTTTCAACATTAAGTATTTTACCCCTTAACGGCAAAATAGCCTGAGTCTTGGAATCTCTTGCCTTAACGGCAGATCCTCCCGCAGAATCTCCCTCTACAATGTATATTTCACAATTTGCAGGGTCCTTATCGGTACAATCCGTAAGTTTGCCCGGCAGTCTGCCTATATCAAGAGCTGATTTACGTCTTACAAGCTCCTTTGCCTTACGTGCCGCGTCTCTTGCTCTTGACGCCATGGTAGCCTTTTCATAAATAAGCTTGGTTATTGCAGGATTTTCCTCCAGGAAATACTGTAAATTTTCAGCAAAAACAGCCTGAACAGCAGGAGCTGCCTCTGAATTGCCAAGCTTTGTTTTAGTCTGTCCTTCAAACTGCGGCTCCGCAATTTTAATACTTATAATAGCTGTTAAGCCTTCTCTTATATCCTCGCCTGAAAGCTTTTCATTTTCCTTTAAAAGCCCTGATTTTTTGCCAAAATCATTTATTGTTTTGGTAAGAGCATTTCTGAAACCGGTTACATGAGTACCGCCGTCTGTGGTATTAATATTATTTACGTAGGAATAGCAGCTTTCATTATAACCGTCATTATGCTGGAGAGCTACCTCAACCTTAATGTCCTCCTTTATACCCTCACAGTAAAATACATTGTCGTAAAGGGGCTGTTTACCGTTATTAATATGTTTAACAAACTCCTTAATACCGCCTGTATAATGGAAAACATCCTGGTTTTCCTGTCCCTCACGCTCGTCTCTTATGGTAATCTTTACACCCTTGGTAAGAAACGCTGTCTCCTGTAAATGCTCCTTAAGGGTATTATAGTTAAATTCAATTTCTTCAAATATTTCATAATCAGGCTTAAACCTTATATAGGTACCTGTCTTATTCTTTTCACAGGTGCCTGTTTCAGTAAGCTTATCCACAACATTACCTCTCTGATAATGCTGCTCATAAATCTTACCCTCATTGAAAATATCAACTGTCAGCCATTCGCTCAAAGCGTTTACAACGGAAGCACCAACGCCATGCAAACCGCCGCTGACCTTATATCCGCCACCGCCGAATTTACCGCCTGCATGAAGTATGGTAAATACAACCTCAACTGCCGGTATACCTTTTTGAGGATGAATACCTATAGGGATACCCCTTCCGTTATCAAGTACGGAAATTGTGCCGTCCTTATGGATTGTAACGTCAATATCCGTACAAAATCCTGCAAGCGCCTCATCAATGGAGTTATCTACTATTTCATAAACGCAATGATGCAGACCTCTTGCAGAGGTGGAACCTATATACATACCCGGTCTTTTTCTTACAGCCTCAAGACCCTCAAGTATCTGTATTTGATTTTCATTATATTCCTGCTGCATCTTAATTTCTCCTTTTTTGCTTATTTTTTGATTTAAGCCCATTTAACTTTTAATGTGATACCCTACACACAAAAGTTTAAAAATCTCTATTTAAAGTAATTATAGCATAATTTTAAATATTTTTAAAGCATTTTTCCATTTTTTATATTGAAAATTTTTGATTTTGACGAGATATTTTTAATTGAGTCCTCAATTCCGGTACAGGTTATAACAGTCTGAATATCACCAATGGCATCTATAAGGCTTTGCTGACGCAGTCTGTCCAGCTCAGACAGTACATCATCCAGCAAAAGAACGGGATTTTCTCCCCTTTCGGACTTAATAAGCTCAATTTCGGCAAGCTTGGTGGAAAGACAGGCACTTCTCT
>CALIRN010000254.1 GCA_938042265.1 uncultured Eubacteriaceae bacterium | reverse complement strand
TGCTCTTGCCGTAGAGCAGCAGGAGGCGGATGGCGTTGAGCTGGAGGAGCGTACCATAGCTCAAAATATGGACTCGCTTAATGCCGAAAATGACAGAATTAAAGCTTTGATTGAGGAAAAAAGCCGTAAGCAGCAGTCAGTATTAAAGGATATAAATGAAAAGAATTCACGCCTTAGAGTGCTCTTAGAGTTTAAAAAGGATTATGAGGGATACTATGGTGGTGTCAAGGCAATACTTAAGCTCAGGGATAATAAAAGCAGCGGCTTTGAGGGTATACGAGGTGCTGTAGGTGAGGTAATTACAATGCCTGCCGAGTTGGAAACAGCCATTGAAATTGCACTTGGAGGAGCGGTGCAGAACCTTATTGCGGATACTGAGGAAGATGTTAAGGCGGCTATCGGCTATTTAAAGCGTAACAGGCTTGGACGTGCAACTTTTCTGCCAATGAATGCCGTTAAGGGCAGAACTATGGGCAGCGATAAATATAAAATTATTGATGCAAAGGGTGTTGTCGGCATTGCCAAGGAGCTTATAAGCTACGCACCTGAATATGAGAGTATTATGTCATATCTCCTTGACAGAGTTATTATTGTAGATAATATTGATAACGGTATTCTTCTTGCAAGACAAACTAAATATACCTATAAAATAGTCACTCTGGAAGGGGATTTATTTAATGCCGGTGGTTCTATGACAGGTGGCAGCAATAATAAGAAAACGGCAGGTGTTTTTTCACGTACAAGGGAAATTAATGAACTGCAGTTGGCTCTTGATGCTTTACAAAGCGAAAGGACACAGCTTGTTAATGAGCTTGCAGGGATAAAGGAAAGGGCTGAGGACATAACCGAAAGCCTTGAGGAGGCAAGAGAGGCTCTGTTGGAGCTTGCCGTTGCAAGAAATGAGCATAATGTTAAAATTATACATATTAAGGACGAGCTTGCTGCACTGGAAAAGGAAAAGCAGGAGCATATAGCACACATGCAGGAGCTTAGCCAAGATATTGCAAAAACAAAACAGGAGTCGGAGCAATCGGTAAAAGCGCTGGAGGAGGTTAATAGCCGGATTGAAGCACTTAAGGAAAAGGTTGCAGATTTTAATGACCTGCTTAAATCCGATAAGGAGAGCAGGGATTTGGGCAATGAGGAAATTATACTTATGAGCGGTGAAATCAACGCACTTAAGGGGGAATATGCTGCAATCAATACTGATATTGAAAGAACAAATGACGATATTTCCGCTTTGGAGGAAAAAAATATAAAGCTTGAAAAATCCATTGAGGAGGATTTAAAAGCAATAGATATACAGCAGCAGGAAAAGCAAAGCCTTATTGACGAGGCTGAGCGTATTGAGTCTGAATGCAGGACAATGACTGAAAAACAGAACAGCCTGTTGGAGGAAAAACGCAAAACAACGGCTCTGTCCGAGGAGTATGAAAGACGCATAAGGTCAATTATGCAATCCATAAGCGGCCTTGAAAATGAGCATACACGCATTACAGGCAAGCGTGAGCAGACTGAGCAAAAAAGCCGTGAGTTATATGACAGGATGTTTGAAACCTATGAAATTACATACGTTGCAGCCAAAGCTTATCCTCCCATTGAGCTTAAATATGAGGTTAAAAAACGTGAGGAAATACGTCTTAAGGGTGAAATAAGACAGCTTGGCAGCGTCAATGTAAATGCTGTTGAGGAATATCAGGCGGTTAAGGAAAGATATGACCAGTATACAAAGCAGCAGGCGGATATAATCAATACGGAGCATAAGCTCAAGGAGATAATTTCACAGCTTCAGACTCTTATGGAGGTACAGTTCAGGGAGCAGTTTAAGATAATAAGTGAAAATTTTTCAAGAGTGTTTGCGGAAATGTTTGGCGGCGGAAAGGCAACCCTTAAGCTTGCAGATGATAATGATGTGCTTAACTGCGGTATTGATATAGAGGCACAGCCTCCGGGAAAAGCATTGCAGAATATGATGCTTTTATCAGGCGGTGAAAAGGCCATGACGGCTATTTCCCTGTTGTTTTCCATACTTGAAATGAAGCCGTCACCTTTCTGTATACTTGATGAGATTGAGGCGGCACTGGATGATGCAAACGTTGTGCGCTTTGCCGAATATCTGCGTAACTTTACCGATACAACCCAGTTTATAGTAATTACCCACAGACCCGGTACAAGAGAGGTTGCGGATATGCTGTACGGTGTAACCCAGGAGAGGGGCATATCCAAGCTGTTCTCGACCAATATAGAGGAAATTATGAAGGAGCGTGAAAACAGTGGGAATATTTGATTTTTTAAAAAAGGATAAGGCAGAGGAGGTAAATGAAAACCCGGCAGAAAATACGGAAGCCCCCCAAGAAGTTATTGAGGAGGAGCATGTGGAAAAGCCTTCAGTAGAGTCGTCTGCACAGGAGCTTTCCGTTGAGGAGCCTGTACAGGAACCTGTTGCGGAAATTGCAGAAGATGCCGAAAATATGAAATTACAGGAGGAAGAGCCTGCTAAGGAGGGTTTCTTATCAAAAATAAAGTCCGGGCTTAAAAAGACAAGGGACAACATTATGTCGGGAGTGGAAAATGTACTTAAAAGCTTTACTTCCATTGACGAGGAGCTTTATGAGGAGCTTGAAGAGGCTCTTATAATGGCTGATATAGGTGTTGAAACCTCTGTTGAAATTATCAACCGCTTAAGAGAGATGGTAAAAAATGAAAAGGTACACGAGATATCGGAGGTAAAGGGGCTTATAATAAGAATTATTACCGAAATGCTTAGAGAGGACAAAAACGAGCTTAAATTGACAAGTCCAAGTGTTGTACTGGTTATAGGTGTAAACGGTGTAGGCAAGACTACTACAATCGGTAAGCTTGCCAACAGCTATAAAAAACAGGGTAAATCGGTTATTCTTGCTGCTGCCGATACCTTTAGAGCAGCAGCCATTGACCAGCTTGAAATTTGGGGAGAAAGAAACGGTGTACCGGTTATCAAGCATCAGGAAAACTCTGACCCGGGGGCTGTGGTGTATGACGCTGTACAATCGG
>CALIRN010000253.1 GCA_938042265.1 uncultured Eubacteriaceae bacterium | reverse complement strand
ATTGTTATCGTAACATATGAATGTGTTTTGTGTCTACTTTTTTAGTATAGCACCAGACGTTGCAGAAGCACAGCGAATTACTGGAAGCACGCAGCATTGAAACAGTTGAGAAAGGAATGGTTAAAGTCAGAAAATGAGGAACAAGAAGCTAATACCCTTTGAAGTCATTGAAAAAGCTGTCGCCGGAGAACCGGAAGCGATAGATGCGGTACTGCGGCACTATGCCGGACGTATCAAATATTTGTCTACCTATCGGGGACATATCAACGACGATATTCAAGACAGACTGAAAGCACAGCTTATCAAAGCTATCCTGCAATTCCGTTTTGACAGGTAGAAAATATCAGAGCCAGAAAAAGCCGTCAAGGATAAAATGCACGCTTGCGCGTCCTTGACGGCTTTCCCTGTCTTTGCTGTTGGGCAGCCAAGAGAGCGCAATCGAATAAAACGCTTACGATCTCAATCCATTATGGAATGTTACGCAGTAGAGGTTGGTTTTTCCTTGATTTATGCAGCTTAAAACGTGCGTAAACTGGGTAGACGATATTTTATATAGCTACCTTCAAGAAATAGCTTCTATTGCGTAACTTTATTCGGCTTATAACACGCCTTTTGACAGGTTATATTTCTTATTAGTATTAGCAGCACTTGACAAAATCATACAAATATCATATAATTTATCAAAAATTATATAGCTGCTAAAAATAGCAGCAGAAAGGAATCTCATGAATATAAATAGACAATTATTAGAAGCTGCAAATCTTAATCCAACAAAGAATAGTAGACAAGAATATATTTTTACACTTTGCGAATATATCGAAAAAAATGAATTAACACTCCCTTTATATCAAAGGGATATTAGTTGGACTTTACATAAGTGTGTTGAGTTGCTTAACTATCAACTACTCAGTAAATCTCCAATATCCGCAATTTCTATAAATATTATTAATAATACTGATGAGGAATTTGCTGTTCCACAAGTTTCGTTTATTGAACGCGATCTGCTTCCTAATGCTGTAAGAGGGCAAATGTCTGTGGTTGATGGACAGCAGAGATTAACTACTAACTATAAAGCATATTGTAATCACCCAGACCTTAAAAATGTGGTTTTAGATTTGGGAAAGGGCGAATTTATCATCAATCCAGAAGCTTATCGTAAAAATCAAATTCCGGTGGGAATACTATTGAATAAAGATGACACAAAACTCATTGAATATACCGAAAAAAACAAAACCTTATCTTCTCCTACAATCGTAAATGCTCTATTGCAGATACGAAATAAAATAAAAACTTATCAATATACTATTAATTTTGCAACAGACCTATCGGAAGATGAACAAATTAACTGGTTTGAGGTTTTGAACAATGCAGGCAGTAGAGTTAGCATTATTCAAATGAGATTTTCAAAATTAAAAGCACATGGAATAGATGTTTATACGCAATATACACATGTTTATCGTAATAAAGTATTGGATTATGGATATGATTATTTCACACCACAAAAGGCAAACGTTTCATATCCAATCGCTGCATTGAATCCAGCGTATGAAGTATTAATTTCAGGGCGACATTCTAACAATTTTGCACCAATATCTTCGGATACAAAAGAAAATCAATTATGTAATTTAAAACCAGAGCAACTTTTAAAGTGTTTTGATGTAACATTAGAAGCGTTAGATAAAGTACTTAATTTTATAGATGATAACAGATTGAAAAAATATAATCGTTCTGATTATGTAAATTATTTGATTGGGTACTTTGTTTTTCATAGAGAAGGAATTACAGATAAACAAAAAGCAGCCTTGATTGACTGGTATAATAACGTTAATTTTACAAATAAATCCAACACAGCACGTAGGAGAATATATTCAGACCTTTTAAAAATATAATTCATTATAACAAACAGAGAGTTATCCTCATTTTAGAAGATTAACTCTCTGTTTCTGCTTGCACCCTGTCTGTCAGCGTTAATGATAAGTTGTTGTTAATACTTCCTTATCACCGTAAAATACAAGGTTTTTCCTTGTTTCTATAAACACTTGCAAGAAGTTATAAGACGATTTCCGTCTATAAAATCAATAAAAATTTTAAATATCACTTGACAATTAACCGTCTAAGTGATATTTTATTATTAAAGAGTTAGCACTCATAAAAGGTGAGTGCTAACAAAGATAAAAGCATTTGTGATTTAAAAGGTAGTGGTTGTATGATTTTAAATGACAGAAAAATTAAAATATTGGAGGCAATCATTAATGATTATGTTGCCACGGCGGAGCCTATTGGCTCGCGTACAATTGCCAAAAAATATAATCTCGGTATTTCCTCAGCCACAATCCGTAATGAAATGAGTGATTTGGAGGAGCTGGGGCTTATTGTTCAGCCTCATACCTCCGCAGGACGTGTTCCCTCGGATAAGGGCTACAGGCTTTATGTTGACCACCTTATGCGCTCCCATGAACTGACAGGTGACGAGGCGAAAATGCTGAAGGAGGTTATCAACCAGAATGTAGACCATATTGATTACCTTATGAAGCAGACGGCAAAGGCGCTTTCAATGCTGACTAACTATACAACCGTTGTTACCGAGCCTAAAGGCAGGGAGGTTAAGGTTAAGCATATTCAGTTGGTGCCTGTTGACGAGCATTCGGTGGTATGTGTTGTTGTTACGGATACAAAGGTTATTAAAAACCATGTCCTGCGCTGCAGGCTTACTCCTGATATGGAGCAGCTTAACAGCATATCGGCAATGTTTAATCTGCTTATTGATAAGTGTGATATAACTGCATTAAGTACTGAGGAGCTTGACGAGGTTATGGATAACTTTGGCAGCTTTAAGGAGCTGGCCGCAGGTATAGCACAGGCAGTTAAAAAGACCGTTGCAGAGGAGGAGGATATTCAGTTCTATGCAAGCGGTGTTAACAATATACTTGAGTTCCCTGAGTTTAATGATGTTGTAAAGGCTAAGAGCTTTTTACAGGCTTTTGAGGAAAAGGATATGCTTATTACCCTTTTGGGGCAGGGAGCAGGCACGCCTGATAAGATACAGATTGTTATTGGCGGAGAAAGCAATATGGAGGGACTTAAGGACTGCAGTATTGTAAGAGCAAATTACAAATACGGAGAAAATACCTATGGTACCATAGGAGTTATAGGCCCTACTAGAATGAATTACAGCCAGACGGTGTCCATACTTAATGCCATTGTTAAAAATATAAACGGTGTTATAAAGGCACTGGAGGACGGAGATAACGGAGGATAAATATATGGATGAAGAAAAGAAGAAAGCACTTGAAAATGCAGAATCTGTAACAGAGGAAACCGTTGCACAGGAAACACCGGAGGAAATTACTGAGCCTGAGGATAACCTTGAGGCAAAGCTTAAGGAGGCTGAGGCAAAGGCAAAAGACAGCTTTGACAAGTATTTAAGACAGGTTGCCGAGTTTGACAACTACCGCAAGAGAACAACTGCAGAAAAGGCATCAATGTACTCAAACGGTGTAAGAGATACTGTTGAAAAGCTGTTGCCCGTAATGGATAATTTTGAAAGAGCAGTAAGCTCCTTTGAGGATAAGGAAAGCTCCCTTTATGTTGGTGTTGATATGATTTTAAAGCAGTTCAGAGAGGTTTTAACCGCTTTGGGCGTGGAGGAAATACCTGCCGAGGGCGAGTCTTTTGACCCTAATCTGCACAATGCGGTAATGCATATAGATGATGAAAAATGTGATGCAAACGTTGTTGTGGAGGTATTCCAAAAGGGATATAAAATGGGTGACAAGGTTATAAGACACAGTATGGTTAAAGTAGCTAACTAACATTATAATATATAAAATTGATTATTGGAGGAATGAAAAATGGGAAAAATTATTGGTATTGACTTAGGAACAACAAACTCATGTGTAGCTGTTATGGAGGGAGGTCAGCCTACGGTTATCACAAATGCTGAGGGTGAGAGAACAACACCTTCTATCGTAGCTTTTACAAACAGCGGAGAAAGACTTGTGGGTGAAACCGCAAAAAGACAGGCGGTAACCAACGTTGACGGTACTGTTATTTCCATTAAAAGACACATGGGAGAGGACTACAAGTTTGCTTATGATGATAAGAAGTACTCACCACAGGAAATTTCAGCCATGATTTTACAGAAGCTTAAAAAGGATGCCGAAAGCTATTTGGGCGAATCTGTTACAGAGGCAGTTATTACTGTACCTGCTTACTTTACGGATTCACAGCGTCAGGCTACAAAGGATGCAGGTAAAATTGCAGGTCTTGATGTAAAGCGTAT
>CALIRN010000252.1 GCA_938042265.1 uncultured Eubacteriaceae bacterium | reverse complement strand
CATAATATGACCTCCTGTCCGTATTCATCATTGCTCATTTTAACACAGCGCAAACAAAATAGCAAGTACTTTTTTCAAGATAAATAAACCTACGCCCGTTGCCGCAAAATACATACATATAATCCCGCCCTTCAAAATAATATATTATAAAATACATATCAGAGGGTACTATGAAAAAAGCGGGAATTTCGGCCAAAAAAAGACTTGTATTTATGCTGATATGCTTTCAGGTATTGCTGGTGCTTTTAGGTATAAGGATATTTTATTTACAGTATTTTAAGGCAGACTATTACCAGAAGCTTGCCTTTGAGCAGCAAACCAGGGACAGACTTATTGCGCCCCAAAGAGGCGATATTCTGGACAGAAACGGCGTAGCATTGGCAACAACAAAATCCGCTGCCTCCGTAAGCGTTATACATGCGCAGATACAAAATGAAGAGGAGGTTGCAAGGCAGCTTGCGGAAATACTGGAGCTGGATTATAATACAGTATTGGAAAAGGTGCAAAAAAAGGTTGCCTTAACCCGAATAAAAACCAAGGTTGATGCTGAAACCGCAAAAAAAATTGAAAACCTGCAGCTCAAGGGTGTAAAGGTTGACGAGGATATACAGCGAATATACCCCTTTAAATCCCTTGCCTCACAGGTTATAGGCTTTGTGGGAAAAGACAATCAGGGTATAATAGGGCTGGAATCAAAATACGAGGACTATTTAAAAGGAGAACAGGGCAAAATAATGACGCAGACCGACGGCAGAGGCCGTGAGATAGTCAACGGTGACCGAATACGGGTAGAGCCTGTTCCCGGGGCAAGCCTTGTTACAAGCATTGACGTAAATATTCAGCAGTTTGCGGAGCAGACTCTTGAAAAGGTACTCAGCTATAAGCAGGCAAAGCGTGGCTCAATTATAGTTATGAATCCCCGTAACGGAGAAATTTACGCTATGGCAGGCAAGCCCGATTTTGACCTTAACAAGCCCTTTGAGATAAATGACGAAAGCCTTAAGTCCGCATGGGACACACTTTCCGCCAAGGAGCAGAATGATGCCCTTAACAAAATGTGGCGAAATTTTAACATAAACGATACCTACGAGCCCGGCTCCACCTTTAAGGTAATAACCTCGGCGGCAGGTCTTGAGGAGGGCGCCGTTACCGAAAACGACAGCTTTAACTGCGGCGGCGGCAGAGAGGTTGGAGGCAGATATATAAAATGCTGGCGTTCCCCCCGCAGTCACGGAACGGAAACCTTTATACAGGGCGTACAGAACAGCTGCAATCCCGTCTTTATGGACGTTGCCGCAAGGCTCGGCAGCGACACCTTTTATGAATATATGCTTAAATTCGGCTTTGATAAA
>CALIRN010000251.1 GCA_938042265.1 uncultured Eubacteriaceae bacterium | reverse complement strand
GGGAGCTTGAGCGTACCATACAGATACTTTGCAGAATGGATAAAAACAATGTAATACACCTGGGAGAACCGGGCGTGGGCAAAACAGCAATAGCCTACGGGCTTGCAAGGCTTATTGTAAATAACAGGGTGCCCGAAATGCTTAAGGGTGCCCATATGTACTCACTCGATATGGGTACAATGCTGTCGGGCACACAGTACAGGGGTGAGCTGGAAAAGCGCTTTAAGCTGATTATGAATGGTTTGCAGAAGGAGAAAAGGCCTATTGTCTACATTGATGAAATACACAATATAGCAGGGGCAGGCGCCACAAGCGAAAGCACCTTTGATATGTCAAATATGCTTAAGCCTTATCTTGCAAAGGGTCAGATAAGGTTTATCGGAGCAACAACCTTTGGCGAGTATAAAAAGACTATAGGCAAGTCACGCAGCCTTGTAAGGCGTTTTCAGACAGTTACTGTGGAGGAGCCCTCCAAGGAGGAGACCGTGAAAATACTTTCAGGTCTGCGTGACAGATATGAGGACTTCCACGGTATAAAATATAATGAGGATGTTTTTGAGTATGCTGTTGAGGTATCCGGCAAATATATGAATGAACGCTTTCTGCCTGATAAGGCAATAGACCTTATTGATGAAGCGGGAGCTTACAGAAAGCTTAATCCTGCAAAGGATAACAATGTGGATAAAGCGCTGATTGATGAGGTGCTGTCAAAAATATGCAATATTCCAAAACAGTCAGTTGAGAAGGATGAGCTTTCAAGGCTTGCGGATTTGGAGGGCGCCTTAAAGGACAGAGTTTTCGGACAGGAGGAGGCAGTAAAAAATATAGCAAATGCGGTTAAGTTTTCAAAAGCAGGACTTAATGAGGAAAATAAGCCTGTTGCAAGCTTTCTTTTTGTAGGGCCTACGGGGGTGGGTAAAACTGAGACTGCAAGAGCACTTGCAGATGAATTAGGTATAAGGCTTATACGCTTTGATATGAGCGAATATGCTGAAAAGCATACCGTTGCAAAGCTGATAGGCTCACCTGCTGGTTATGTGGGCTATGAAGAGGGCGGTCTGCTGACGGAGGAAATACGCAAAACACCTCATGCAGTGCTGCTGCTTGATGAGATTGAAAAGGCACACAGCGATATTTACAATATACTTTTACAGGTTATGGACTATGCCACACTGACGGATAATCAGGGACACAAGGCAGATTTTAAAAATATAATTATTATTATGACCTCAAATGCAGGTGCAAGTGAAATGGGCAAGGCGGAAATCGGCTTTGGCGGCGGTATCTGTAATCAGACGGCAATTGATGAGGCTGTTAAAAGAACCTTTCAGCCTGAATTCAGAAACCGTTTAAGCAGAATAGTGGTTTTTAACGGCATGGATGATAAAATGTCTCTTAACATTGCAAACAAAAAGCTTAAGGAACTTGCAGGAGGACTTGTCAATAAGGATATCTTTCTTAAAATTACCAATTCTGCCGTAATTTTACTTAAAAATAAGGGGATTACGGACAGATACGGTGCAAGAGAGCTGGACAGAGTTATATCCTCGGAGATAAAGCCGATGCTGGTGGAGGAAATA
The DNA here is from genome assembly GCA_938042265.1 of uncultured Eubacteriaceae bacterium. Lineage (GTDB taxonomy): Bacteria > Bacillota > Clostridia > Lachnospirales > CAG-274 > CALWRD01. The sequence goes on along the minus strand of CALIRN010000251.1, from coordinate 1,812 downwards.
CTGTTTGGTAAGCTTAAATACGGCGGCAAGTGTACGCTTGATGCACAGGAGGAAAAGTTTGTTTTCAATATTGATTGAGGTGAAGTAATGAAAAAGCTTTTTGTATGTGAATATATAGGCAGAGATATTTATAAGCTCCTTGAAAAGTATTTTGAAATTGTTTCGGACTGGAACAGACTTTGTGAGGCGGATGGTCTTATAAGGCGTAACTTTGATGTTGACAGGGAAATGATATATAGAGCCGAAAAGCTGAAAGCAATAGGCGTATTCGGCACAGGCATAAACGGCATTGACTTACAGGCGGCAAAGGAAAGGGGTGTTGATGTGTTCGCCGCACCCGGGCAGAATGCCTATACCGTTGCGGAGCTTATTATAAGCTTTATGCTTGACCTTTCAAAACGGGTTAGTACCTGTGACAGATATATAAGGCAGGGCAGAATTAAAGAAAATGCACCATTTGAGCTTATGGGATGCGATTTAAGGGGTAAAACCCTTGGCTTGATAGGTACAGGCAATATTGCAGGACATATCGCCAAAATTGCCAAGAGCGGTTTTGATATGAGGGTTATTGGCTACTCAGAGCACTTTACTCCTGAAAAGGCAGAAAATATTGGAGTTGAGTATGCAGATAAAATAGATTATATTATGGCTGAATCCGACTTTGTCAGCATAAGCGTACCTCTTACGGATAAAACAATAGGGCTTGTAGGCAAAAGAGAAATGGAGCTTATGAAGCCGGAGGCTTTTATAATAAACACTGCAAGAGGACAGGTTATTGACGAGGACGCGTTGTATTATATGCTTAAGGAAAGGCGTATTGCGGGCGCTGCCTGTGATGTGTTCTGTATTGAGCCGCCTGACGGGGATAACAGGTTGTTTACTCTTGATAATTTTGTAGGTACTCCCCATATAGGGGATAATACCGAGGAGGCCGTTCACCGTGTGGGAAGGGTGATTGCAGAGGGAATGATTGAAAGATTATGCGGCTGAATTTGACATAATTCAGCAAATTTGTATTTACAAGCCTGGGTTAGTATGTTAAAATATTCACGATAAGCTGTAAGGCTGTGCCTGAGGCAAATCAAAAAATATACATAACGGACTGATACCAAAGCTTTGGCTAAGGAGCAAGTTTAATAATGCAATTTTTAATTTTAAGCTTACTGTAACTGTGCCTGTTTTGGGTACAGTTTTTTATTTGTCTGTTAAACGGAGGAAATTTATGGAGTCAAGAGTTGCACTTATAGGTATAGTTGTTGAGGACTTTAACTCGGTGGAAAAACTTAATGCTATACTGCACCAATATGGCAGTTTCATTATAGGGCGAATGGGTATACCTTATCATAAAAGGGACATATCCATTATCAGTGTTGCCCTTGATGCGCCTGCTGATGTTATCAATACAATATCGGGCAAGCTGGGTATGCTGCCCGGAATAAATGCTAAAACAATTTATTCCAAATTATCGGAACAGGAGAAAGAAGGATAAAAAATGTATAACCCAAAATCATTAAAGGCTGAGGAATTTATAAGCCATGAGGAAATCATGGAAACCCTTGATTATGCCGCCCAAAATAAGCATAACGCAGAGCTTATTGATGAAATACTGGAAAAGGCAAGAAAGCGCAAGGGACTTACCCACAGAGAGGCCGCTGTATTGCTGGACTGTGATATTGAGGAAAAAAATCAGGAAATGTTCGCTCTTGCAGAGCAGATAAAAAAGGATTTTTACGGCAACGTCACTTTCGAGACGGGGGAGGGACCCGACGCGGATTTTGTCAGGGAATATCTTCGTCTGAGGCCGCTCTATTC
>CALIRN010000250.1 GCA_938042265.1 uncultured Eubacteriaceae bacterium | reverse complement strand
ATATTCACCGTCATATACCTTATTAAGATTACTCTTATTGATTGCACAGCCTGCAGTGGCACCTGTCACCCAGTAAACAAGAGCTGCCTCATTTGGATATGTTACGCTGTCACCGCTGCCGGTAACACCGTCAATACACTTATTCTTGACATTGATAACGCCCTCATAATCAGCCGCCTTGTTATAAACAACACACTGGAATTTAGCACCCACCTCGTCACGCATACGCTTTGTATAAGCAATATAGAGCGCCTTAATGGTATCATCACTTGATGTGCAGCCAAGGGTATTAAAGCTGTAGCTTTCAAGCAGACTTAAAAATGCCTGGTGTTCTGCACCTGTTGCTGTACCATTTGTACCTCCTGTAAGCGGTGTGCCTGCTGTTGCCGCAAGTGTTGCATCAGTTTTAAAGCTGACGTAAGCATTGTCAGTTAAATCTGCCGCTGTTGTTACCTGTTGCCTGTCAACCTCTGTTGTTCCAAGCCTTGTAATTACTTCATAACCACCATCTGTTACGGCTTCAATAATAATTGTAATGTCATTACCTCTTGTGCCGCCATAAAGTGCAGTAGCGTATGTATTAGCAGCTTTTGTGCCGCCGCCGTTAAGTCTGTAGCAGTAAAGAGTTTTTGCATTTAAAAAAACCTCCCTTAAAGGCTTAAGCTGTTCTGCAGAATAGTCATAGCCAAAGAGCTTTAAACTTCTTAACTGTAAATCCTCGCCTGTTACTTCCATAATCGCATTTTCAGCACCCCAATCAAGATTTAAACCGATAGCCGCATAACCTCTGTCACTTACCTGAGCATTTGCCCTTGCCGCCGATACAAAATTTATATAGCTGCCTGGTAACACCTTATTCTGGGTTGTAAAAATACCTCCGCCTAAAGCCATATTAATTCACACTCCTTTTTAAAAAATTATTAACCGCCTTGTCAACCTCTGCTGTTGTGTACTCCTTATTATCTTCAAGGATTGCATTAAGCACATCAACAGACCATTTACCACTTTTAACAAGCTGCCTTTTAGTATACTTTTCCTGTGCAGCCTTAGTTTCAGCCTTTTCAGCCATTTACATCAACCTCCTGTTTTAACTCGCCCATTTTTACAGTATCCTCTGCATTATGCTTATATACCGTAAATCCATAGACTACATTTACACTTCCTGCAATTTCAGGGCTATCCCCTATAAACTCACCTATTATTTCCGTACCTCTTGTAGGTCCGTCTGCATCAATGTATTCCAGTACATCAATAATCCTTTCAGTAATGCCGTAGACCTCGTTTCTTACATCGCCGTCCTGTTTAGGGAAAAAGGTTACGTTGATGCCCTGCTTACGGTCATACCTGCCTGTTGTACCTCTGCATAATATAGGTGTCATCTGCACCGATGTTGCAGAAACAAAAAAGCAAGGCTCTGTGAACCCCTGCTCTACATTTTCGGTGTACACCCTGTAGCCCTCTCCAAATTCCTCGGAAAGTCGTTTGCACACACCATCTATTATTGTATTTGTCAACCGAATACCTCCCTCAATTTTTTATTAAGCCTCTGCTCTAATACCTTAGGAGCTATGGTGTTAAGCTCGTCAACACTTATCTGCAGCATTTTGTGACCTCGCACCCAGCCTTTATGGTTTCTTGTTCTGTGTCCGTATTCAACGTAACTGGCATATTCTGTAGGATTTATCAGCTCAACAGTATATATATTTCCCGTTTGTTGCACATTCAGACTATTGGCATAGGCCGCTGCATTCTTACTTACACCACCTGTCCAGCCACGTCTTAATGTACCACCTGTTCTATTGGCTTTACTACCCTTATGACTTAGCCCTGTTGCACAGGTGTAGCTGTTGCCTGAATAATCGCCAACAGGCGTACGCTTTACAACCTTACGCAACAGCCTGGCTGCAAGCTCTTTGGCACACTCATTAAAAAAATCATTCCTTTGCTGATTATTAAGCCTTTCAAGCTTTTTAGCAAAATCCTTTAACCCCTTTGTGTCAACTTTTCCTGCCATCAGCTCGTCATCTCCCAAAGCTCTAAATTTATTTCCTTATGATTGGAATATATGGCAGGCTCACCGCTTGCTCTATACAAGGTGGTATTGCTATCCCTGGTAACCTCAACCTTACTACCCGGCCTAATATTTCTGTCGGGTGCAAAGAACAGCTTTACGCTCTGTGCCTTATACGCTGCCTTGTCCGTTTCATTATTAGCAGTAATAGTGCTGTAGCTAATTCTGCATGGCATATCAGATATTACAAGCACGTCCTTGTGTCCTGTACTTTTGTTAGCCTTTGTGTACTCCTGGCGTTCATAAACATTGCAGGTGTCTTTATATAAACTTTCTAAAGCTTTTCTGATACTCATATTACCACCTCATTTTTCTAAAGCTGTAAAGCTCACTATCATCAACAGCAAGCCCACCTACAAAGTCACTTAAAGCTGTATATCCATCTGTTTTGGTATCTTGGTAGGTAACTGTTGTGTCACCTTCCGAAATAGTCTTAATCAGCCTGTTATCAGCCACACTGTAACCCTCAAGCTCACCTGTGGCAAGTTTAGCTTTTAAAAACTCACCGCAGACCATATCAATACTCTTGTAGTACAGCTCCTCAGGCGCAGCACTTACATTGCAAACATTTTTTATATGCTCCTCAACCCTGCTGATACAGAAAAGGATAGCTGTTTCATCGCCCTCCTTCATTTCATAACCAAGCTGCTTTAATCGGTCTTTTACCTCATCAATATCCATAGGCATCAACCCCTTTCTTTTAATAAAGATTTTCTTCGTACAAGTTTATATCAGCCCCTGCTTATAATTCTTGCAATAGGGATTGCCTTATGGTTTATGTACTTCTTTGTAGATGCGCCATCATTAACAAGCTCCCAGTTAGCACCATTCTTAAGCTCTGCATCAGTAGGTGATAAGGTTGCCTGACTTGCCTTTGTATAGCTGATGCCATAAGGTGCAAAGCACTTTCTCTGTCTTACAAAAAGCACGTCCTGACCACCGCCCGCAACAGGGTTTCTGTACATTTCGTAAGGATTTTCCGCACCGATATTCTCATAATCAAAGGCACCCTCGCCTAAAATATAAGTTGTATAGCTTGTGTATTCCTCTGCAGTCTGTTCATAGTAACTTGTGATGTTTGTTACATCAGGGCTTGCAACTGCTGTGTAATTGCTGCCGCTCTTAGTGTAATAGGTCTTTGAGCTGTCAAGTTCTGTGTCGGCAGTCTTTATATATTCTGCCGCAGCCTCGGTCACAGGCATACCGTCATCAATAAGAACAACTCTGCCGTTCCATGTACCGAGGGTAAGTTCTCTTTCAATACCACTTGCGTCCGTCTGTTTAAGATAAGCAAGCAGCTTAAGGTTTTCAAGGTTTGTTGCAACTACAGAGTGCATAATTGCAATCTTAAACTTACTCTTGTTATCACCGCCTGCACGCTGAATAGCTGTGTTAAGGCTTTCAGCCGTAACCTTACCATCGGCAATAGAAGTTATATCGTAGGTGTGATTATCAACAAACCTCCTGTTTTCTGTGCCTGTCATATTGAAGATGCCCTCTAAAATGGAAAGCAGAGTTGTCTGGTCAACACCGTCAAAATACTCTGCAACCTGTGCGGCAACATTATCCATAAAGCCTGCGCCGCCTGTAATATCCTCGGCAAAGTCACTTTCAAGCCAAGCCTGAGCACGACCTACTACTACAACACCTCTCTCATAAGTAGTGGTTGAGGTTGCTGTAATATCTGTTGTGCCGTCATAGTTAAGCACATCGCCGTCAAGCAGACCGTACATAGGCAGCACCGCATAAGCCGTACCTGTCTGTGAGGAAAAAGCCTTTTTAATTTCGCTGTTACCTTTTAAGGCTCTGCTTTTGATAAGCTCATTTTTCTTGAGCTGTGGTAATCTTTCCACATAAGCACCAAATGCCTGTGGGTTAAATGTTTTTGCATTAAATTTTGCCATTTGTCATTCCTCCTTAAATTTCCGCGCCTGGATTGTTTTCCATATAGGCGCAAAGCTGTTCATAGTTCATCTTACTTGTATCAACTGCAGGCCCATCATTACCTGCACCCGGTACATACCCCTGTACACCTGTGGCATTAAACAAAAAGCCTGTTTCCTCACTGTCCGTAAGACCTTTTACCTGTTCATCAAGACCGACAACCTCGCCTTTCTCATCGAGGCTTAAAGATTCCATATTGAGCAATGCTCTTGCAGCCTTGATATTTCTTGCCCCTGCCTTTGTGAGGGCGGTTTCAATGGCACTGTCTATGCGGATATTGCGTATCTGCTCCTCATAAGCTTCCTTCTGTTTCTTGTTATCCTCCTGTAGGGCAGTTATCCTGTTTTTTAACTCCTCATTGTCACCTGCAGACTTTTTAAGCTCCGTAAGCTGTTTATCCCTGTCGCCTAAAGCAGTGTTCACCGCTTCAAGTTGCGCTGTGACCTCGCCAAGTTTCGACTTAGGCACAAGCTCCTTAATCTC
>CALIRN010000249.1 GCA_938042265.1 uncultured Eubacteriaceae bacterium | reverse complement strand
CATCACTTTGTACGCAAGCATGGTTATCCCCGGGATTAAATAAAACAATATTACCTTGTTTAATCGTATACTCTTTGTTTCTGCATAACAGGCAACGCTCTCCGCTCTCAACAAATCCGATTACATAATGCTCATGGAAATGGTTAGGAAAAGGCTGTACAATACCCTCAAATCTATAGGCTTCAATCTTCAATTTATCATCGTAAATTACTGTTCGCATTTCTTTCTTCATATGCATTTGCCCCTTTTGCATACCATTATACTACTGCTATATTAGAATTTCTTGTAAAATATCTTCATTTTCTTTAGCATTACATAAACTTTTTCCTATACTATGCTTGCTGCTAAACCTCTCAGTTTATTAAAATATAAACAGAACAAACCGCTGTTGAACACCTATGAACAAGGAGGATGAGGACAAACCTATTATTGAACGGAAAAGAAAAAGCAAGGCAACATAGCTTTTGACTATGCCGCCCTGCGGTAATAAAATTATTTTCCTATGGGTTGCCGCTAAACGGTAATGCACCCCATGCATATTGCATTACTCTACCTTTTCAAGCTCATCAAGGCTCATTTCACCCTCTGATGCAACATTTTCTGCAGCAGCTTTTGCCTCATAAGCCTTTGCAAGAACACTGGCTGCACTGTAACCGCTTACAGTTACAGTCGCAGGATGTTCATTGCTGTCATTTATTATACCCTCTGCCCAAAGCGCATTTAATGCAGGTGCAGCATAAGCACTTGCATCTTCATACTCTGTCTTGCGGGTATCAACCTCTACTGCCTTAACATATTCAAGTGCTCTTGCTGTAATAACAGCCATATCCTGCATTGTAACAGCACTATCCGGCATAAAAGCATCCTTCTCATTGCCATTTACAATACCCGCTGCCTTAGCTGTGGCAATAGCCGCATAGTTTTTATCGTCAGCCTTTACATCAACAAAGCTGCCGGTTGCCTCAGCCTCAATACCTAAAAGCCTTACAATCTCTGCTGTATACTCGCCTCTTGTAATTGTATCAAGATTATTCTTTATTCTGCTAAGCCCCGAAACATACCTACCCAATCCGTCAGGATTTTCCTCCAGCAATTCCTCTGCAACCATAGCCGCAACCTGTTCAGCACCGTAATGATTAAGATGGGTATTATCAAAACCATTTTCACCCTTTTTTCCATCCTTGAAAATTGCATGATATGCCTTTGTACCCTCTTCTCCACGTACATTGTATATCATAGCAGTTTCCTCTGTTAAATCAAGGCATGGGATATCAAGTTCCTCGGCAAGCTCTCTTACAGCATTGTCATAAAGACCATGGCTGTCGGTAACCTTGCCGTCCTCACCGAATTTACGTCTTGAAATAGGTGTCAGCAGGATAGGATTTGCGCCCTTCTCTTGGGCAGGCTTAATATAATTTACATAAAGAGAGTTTTTAAAGCTGCCCTCTGTATCCTTATCTCCCTCGGGATTTGTATATCTCAGCTCAATATCCTCTTGCTTGGTATTTTTGGCGTCATTGTGACCAAACTGGATAAGGAGATAATCCCCCTCCTTGATATTGTCAAAAATTTCCTTATATTCATCCTCAGAAACAAGGCTTTTTGAGCTTCTGCCCGATTTTGCAAGATCCTTAACTTCTGCACCGTAAAGAAATTTACCAAGGTACATACCCCAGCCGCCTCTCGGCATTGCATAGCTTTCGTCCTCACCGTACTCACAGGCGGTTGAATCCCCCGCAATATACACCGTAACCCCATCATCTGCCGATGCAGGTACACATGGCAAAGCCATACACATAATCATGGCAGCAGCAAGCATTTTTTTACACTCCATATTTTACCCTCCAAAAGGGGGTACAGAACACTGTCCCCAATTTATTTACTTTTTATTTCTGTTATAGTTGATAAGACAACCGTTTAAGACAATCTGTCTTTCATCATCTGTCAAGGCTGCCATTTTAAAGATAAACGGCTTCATCTCACCGTTTTTAACAACGTAAGCCTCAAACTCACCTGCCTTATCTGCAATACCCTTTGCAACATTAGGCACAAATATATAATCACCGTTTTCAAAAGGCAGCTCACCGTCAAACAGAAATGGAAGCATACCCCAGTTAATTAAGTTTGAACGGTATCTCTTTGTAGCATACTCTCTGGCAATATTTGCCCAACCGCCCAGTACCTTCTGACAGCTTGCAGCCTGCTCTCTTGCGGAGCCGTCACCCGGCTTTACCGCATAGATCGTACTGCCTACACCAACGTTAGCCTTGGATACGTCAAACTTCTCCTTAATAGTATGCATAACATCTCTAAGCTCAGGCAAAGCCTCTCCCATACATTCGCCTGCAAGCCTTGCCTTTTCAGCCTTCTGTACCTCCTTGGCACGTCCGACATAAGCAGGATCCTTTCTGGAGAGGGTAAACTCCGCAAGACCTAAAGGATTTGAACGATAAGAGCTTGTCTCACCTGAAGGAATAAGCTCATCTGTTGTTGTAACAGGGTCTGTAATAAGGCTTACCACCTTTAAGATAAGGTTATCTGTAAGTGCGCTCATTGCAGGCCAATCAGTAATATTGGGACCAAGCTTAAGCTCAACACTTGGATCAGCCTTGCCAAAGCCATTGTATACTCTGTTATCATAAACGGATTTATTAAAGAAATACTTAGGCTTGCTGAAGTTTGCGTCAATCTCATTTGCAGGTGTAAGATAGCCCTTGTTAATAGCGGTAGCGGCAATGGATCGTGCATCCATAAGCGCTACTGAAGCAATCTGTCCGTTGCCCGGCTTTGAACCCTCTCTGTTAGGGAAGTTACGTGTTGAGTGTCTTATACTGAAGCCGTTGTTGCTGGGAACATCGCCTGCGCCGAAGCAGGGACCGCAGAATGCGGAACGAACAGTTGCGCCTGCCTGCATAAGCTTGAATATTGAGCCGTTTTCAACAAGGCTCATAAATGTTGGCTGGCTTGACGGATAAACGCTCATTGCAAAATCATCGGCACCGATTGAATGTCCGTCCATAATATCCGCAACATCGCAAATATTGTCAAAGGTACCGCCCGCACAGCCTGCAACCACACCTTGGTCACAGTAAAGCCTGCCGTTTTTAACCTTATCCCTTAAGCTGAAATGAATATTCTCACCTTTAATCTGCTTTGCAGCCTTCTTTTCAACCTCTGTGAGGATATCGTCAAGGTTAGTGTTAAGCTCGTCAATTGTATATACATTGCTTGGGTGGAAAGGCATTGCAATCATAGGCTTAACCTTTGAAAGGTCTACATATACAATACCGTCATAGTAAGCCACACCCTTTGGCTCAAGCTTTTTATAGTCGTCCTCTCTGCCATGTGCAGCAAAGTACTCCTTAACTCTGTCATCCGTTCTCCATACGGAGGAAAGACAGGTTGTTTCGGTTGTCATAACGTCAATACCGTTTCTGTATTCAACACCAAGGTTATCAATACCGTCACCTATAAACTCCATAACCTTGTTTTTAACATAGCCGTTTTCAAACACTGCTCCTATAATGGCAAGGGCAATATCCTGTGGACCTACGTATTTTTCAGGCTTGCCGGTAAGGTAAATGCCGATTACCTCAGGTCTGTCAACATCGTAGGTTTGGCATAAGAGCTGCTTTGCAAGCTCACCACCGCCCTCACCAATAGCCATGGTACCCAAAGCACCGTAGCGTGTGTGAGAATCCGAGCCTAAAATCATCTTACCGCAGCCGCTCATCATTTCACGCATAAACTGATGAATAACTGCCTGATGTGCAGGTACATAAATACCGCCGTACTTTTTTGCTGCGGAAAGACCAAACATATGGTCATCCTCGTTTATTGTACCTCCTACGGCACAAAGGCTGTTATGACAGTTCGTAAGCACGTAAGGTATAGGGAATTTTTCCATGCCCGATGCTCTCGCCGTCTGAATAATACCAACATATGTTATATCATGGCTTGCCATACAGTCAAACTTAATTTTAAGCTTGTCGGGATTACCGCTTGTATTATGCGCCTGCATAATACCGTATGCTATTGTATTTTTGCCTGCATCTTCCTTTGTACAGGCTATACCCTTAGCCTCAAGAGCCTTTTTGCCCTCTGCGTCATCGGCTATAAGCTGACCGTCAACAAGATATGCTCCTGTTTTAAATAATTCAACCATATCTTAACCTCCATATTCTATTTCTATTAAAACTTTTATGGATTTGATTATAACATATCCCCTGCTCACATTTCAATAATATTTATTCATTTTTATAAATTGCCAAAATTTTTACTTATTTATAAAATTGTAACATAACGGTAAATTGAATTTAGTATGGTTATGTAGTATAATATAATTAATTATCGATTTATTGTCGGAAGGTGTACCTATGAAAAAGTATTTGATTACAGCAGCCCTTGTGCTTATGCTCAGCGGCTGCGGCAAAAACAGGACTGATACGGTCTTTTCTCTTACTGATGAACAGACAGAAGAATACAAGGCTCAGATAGCTGACGTACTTACCGAGGACAGTTGGGGCTACAATCCCAATACCATAGTATTTGCTCAATCGGTAATGCCTGAAGAGGGGGACAGCCTTTACAGTCAGCTTGATACCTTTACCTCAGACGGAGGGCTTAAGGCATCGGCATATGCCAATAAGGCTGTCGTGCAGGCAACCGTACCCCTGCAGCATATCAATGGCAGCAATGTAGGCACAGCCTATTTTTACTTTGCAGACAGTAAGCCCGTATGTGAATATTATGTATATAAGGACAAGTATTACAGCCTTAAAAGCAAAAACCCCTTTGAGCTTAACAACGTACTTACCGCTTACGAAAGTACCGATAAAACCGGCAGCTTTAAAACAGAAAAGCTCAATACGGCCTTTACCGCAGCTTTCGCAGTAAACAACGGCATAACTGCCACTGTTGCGGAAAATGATACGGCTCTTTACTATGACGGCACAAATAAGTTTAAAATATGTGCAAAGGCTGATTTTACAGGCAGGGGCTTAATCCCCATGGATATTACCCTTGGGGACAATTTCGGTACTATCCTTTTGGGCGAAAGGGTGAAGGTTCAGCAAAGCGAGGATGAAAATGAGGTAAGCGATACCGTAAACGAGCCGCCTGCAAAATCCGTAAGCATTGCAATTACCAACAATAAGGGAAAGCCCTCAGGCGTTATAATACCCACCACCGTAAGCAGCTTCACCTCTATTGCCCAATACGGCGACAGGCTGTTTTTGGCAAGAGATAAAGCAATAGACGAGTTTGTTTACGGTAACGGCAATCTTACCAAGACAAACACCTACGTGCTCGATCATTACGTAAGCCGAATACGTCTGGCAGACATTGACGGCAATGGCACTGTTGAATTTATCGTATCCGACGGCACAAATATATATATATATGAAAAAACCGCTACCTTTAATCTTATATGGCGAAGCAACTCCTACCTTAGCAGCATCAGCGGCAATATATACGCAGGCGACCTTAACTGCGACGGCGTCAGGGAGCTTTATATAACAGACAGCATAGGCGTAACGGCAAGGTATATATTAACGCCGCAGGGCTTTAAAATAAGCGGCGGCGGCATAGCATCCGGCAATGACGACAGCTATATAATAGCCGACTTTAATAACGACGGGAAAGACGATTATATGGTAATTCCCACAGGTAATGATAAAACAGAGCTTTATATTGCAGAGTAAAAAGCTTATATGCAATATATGTACAAGGCAGATTAACAGTTCTGCGTCACGTTTAATCCTCAAAATTTTTCAATGGTTATTTGAAATTTTTTCAAATAAATACTTTACAAATCCGTTTTCAATGGTTATAATAATTAGGATTAATGAAAACGCAGTGACAGGGACAGTAACTTAAGGCAGTAATCTTAAAGCGAACCGGGATTGGTGAAAGCCCGGCAGATAACCCTAAGTGAACATCACCCTCCAGCGGCAGACCAAACGGCAAGGCTCAGTAGGCTCTGACGGTTTATCCACGTTAAGGATATTGAGCGGATATTTTGAAAATATCAATTCAGGTGGTACCACGCATATACAAGCCATGCGTCCTGTTGAGGACGTTTGGCTTTATTTTTTTTCTATGTGTAACCAAATATTCACATTACGAGATAACAATATTTATAAAAGTTATCTCTATACAGGAGGTTTTTATTGTGTACGATAAAGTTAGTACAAATTTAAACTTCGTCGAAAGAGAAAAGGAAATCCTTTCCTTCTGGAAGGAAAACGACATCTTCGGCGAAAGCATCAAGGCAAGAGAAAATTGTCCCGTATTCACTTTCTATGACGGTCCTCCAACCGCTAACGGAAAGCCCCATATAGGACACATTTTAACAAGAGTAATCAAGGACCTTATTCCCCGTTATAAAACCATGAAGGGTTATAAGGTACTCCGTAAGGCAGGCTGGGATACCCACGGACTTCCGGTTGAGCTGGAGGTTGAAAAGCAGCTTGGCATAAGCGGCAAGCCTCAGATTGAAAAATATGGTATTGAACCTTTTATCCGCAAATGCAAGGACTCCGTATTTACCTATGAGAGCCTTTGGAGAGATATGAGTGACAGAGTAGGCTTCTGGGCTGATATGGATAACCCTTACGTAACCTATCATAACAGCTATATTGAGTCCGTATGGTGGGCTTTAAGACAAATATGGGATAAGGGTCTGCTTTATAAAGGACATAAAATTGTACCCTATTGCCCACGCTGCGGTACGGCACTTTCCAGCCACGAGGTTTCACAGGGCTACAAAAATGTTAAGGAAACCTCCTGTATTGCAAGGTTTACAGTTAAGGGAGAGGAAAACACATATTTCCTTGCTTGGACAACAACACCATGGACACTGCCATCCAATGTTGCCCTTTGCGTAAACAAGAGTGAAAACTATTCCAAGGTTAGGACCAATGACGGCAAAATCTATATTATGGCAGAGGCTCTTCTTGAAGAAGTCCTTAAGGAAGGCTATGAAGTAATTGAAACCTATATTGGTCAGGATTTGGTAGGTACGGAATATGAGCCGTTATTCCCTTATGCAAAGCCGGATAAAAAGGCTTTTTATGTAGTTGAGGCTGATTACGTAACCCTTACAGACGGTACAGGTATTGTACACATTGCTCCCGCCTTCGGTGAGGACGATGCACAGGTGGGCAGACGCTATGATTTGCCGTTTGTTCAGCTTGTAAATGATCAGGGCTGCTTTACCGATGAGGTTGAAGGGCTTTCAGGCGTATTTGTTAAGGACGGCGATAAGGAGATTTTAAAGCGCCTTGAAGTATCTGGTAAGCTTTTTGCCGCAATTCCTTTTGAGCATGATTATCCTTTCTGCTGGAGATGTGACACACCGCTTCTCTACTATGCAAGAGATACATGGTTTATTGAAATGACCAAGGTTCGTGACAACCTTTTAAAGAATAACGAAACCGTTAACTGGATGCCTGATAACATAAAGCACGGACGTTTCGGCAATTTCCTTGAAAACGTTATTGACTGGGGTCTTTCAAGAGAAAGATACTGGGGTACTCCGCTTCCCATTTGGGAGTGTAAATGCGGTCACAGGCACCTAATCGGCTCCATTGAGGAACTTAAGAGTATGAGCAACAACTGCCCTGAGGATATTGAGCTTCACCGCCCATACATTGACGAGGTAATTCTTAAGTGTCCTGAGTGCGGCGGAGAAATGCACAGGGTAACCGAGGTTATCGACTGCTGGTTTGACTCTGGCTCGATGCCTTTTGCACAGTGGCATTATCCTTTTGAAAATAAGGAAATTTTTGACGAAAACTTCCCCGCGGACTTTATTTCCGAGGCTATTGACCAGACAAGAGGCTGGTTCTATACACTTATGGCAATCTCCACTCTTATCTTTGACAGGAGCCCATATAAAAATGTTATTGTTATGGGACATGTACAGGATAAGGACGGACGTAAAATGTCAAAGCATCTTGGCAATGTTGTTGACCCCTGGTCAGTACTTGATAAGCAGGGTGCAGACGCAGTAAGATGGTACTTCTATACCAACAGCTCACCATGGCTGCCTAACCGTTTCTATGATAAAGCTGTTGACGAGGCTCAGCGTAAGTTTATGGGTACACTTTGGAACACTTATGCCTTCTTTGTACTCTACGCCAACATTGATAACTTTAATCCAAACGAATACAAGCTTGAATATGATAAGCTGCCTCCAATGGATAAGTGGATTTTATCAAAGCTTAACACGCTTATTAAGTTTGTTGATACAAGCCTTGATAATTATAAAATTACAGAGTCATCAAGAGCAATGACGGACTTTGTCGATGACCTGTCTAACTGGTATGTACGCCGCAGCCGTGAACGTTTCTGGGGCAAGGATATGCCTCAGGATAAGGTTAATGCTTATATGACGCTGTATACAGTGCTTACAGCAATGACAAAGCTGTCTGCTCCGTTTATACCTTTTATGGCAGAAAATATGTATCAGAACCTTGTTGTTAAGCAGTGTACAGATGCTCCTAAATCCGTTCATCTGTGTGACTTCCCTGCTGCCGATGAGTCCATGATTGACGCAAACCTTGAATATAATATGGATCTTGTACTTTCTGCAGTTGTTGCAGGACGTGCAGCAAGAAATACGGCAAATATCAAAAACAGACAGCCTATAGGCAATATGTACATTAAAGCCGACAAGCAGCTTGATAATATGTATCTTGATATTATCCGTGAGGAGCTTAACGTAAAGAGTATTGAATTTAAGGAGGATGTATCCTCATTTACGGGCTATACCTTTAAACCTCAGCTCCGCACGGTTGGCAAAAAATATGGAAAGTCAATCCCTGCCATCAGAGAATATCTTACATCAAATGACGGCACAAAACTTATGAATGAGCTTAACGAAACAGGCTCTGTACGCTTCGAGGCAGACGGAATTTCAATTGAGCTTGAAAAGGATGACCTGCTTATCGAAACAGCCCAGCTTGAAGGCTTTGTATCCGAATCCGATAAGACAACAACCGTTGTTCTTGATACAAAGCTTACTCCTGAGCTTATTGAGGAGGGCTTTGTAAGAGAGGTTATCTCCAAACTCCAGACAATGCGTAAGGAAGCAGGCTTTGAGGTACTTGACAGAATTAAAGTTTACCATGAGGGCAATGAGGTAATAGAGGGTATCTTTACACGCAACAATGACAGCATTGCACAGGATGTACTTGCAGTTGAAATCGTTAAGGGCAAAGGCAGCGGATATACCAAGGAATGGAACATCAACGGCGAAACAGTTACTCTCGGCGTTGAAAAACAATAATATCTTTTGGCAGAGGATCTCCTCTCCAAGTCCAATGACGGACTCCACTCCCATGGAGTCCGTCATTTTTTTGAAAATAAAATAATAAATAACAGGCATTACTTATTACCTGTTATCTGTTATTTTAATAATATTTAATAAAGATTAAGGAGGAAATTTTATGAACAGCTTAGTAATAGTTGCTATAGCTATGGTATGTCTTACGGCGGCATACACACTTTATGGCAGATGGCTTGCAAACAAATGGGGTATTGACCTTTCTGCAATCTCAAACCAAGGCAAGATGGAAAAGAGATTCGATTTCGTTGTGAAAAAACCTACTATGATTTATGGTATTGAAACGAATTTCTACGGCAGCGGTGGGAGCAAACTTAATGAAACTGCCCGTAGCTATAAAACTCTTGCGACAGAAGCTGACACAATTAACGGGTTTACCTTTGTTTGGTTTACGGATGGCAAGGGATGGACAAGTGCTCGCCATAACCTTGAAGAAACATTTGATGTGATGGAGCATATCTACAATATCAAGGATTTGGAAAATGACATTATTACAGAAGTATTTAGATAAGAGGAGCTTGTATGCCAAATAAGATATTCAAATATAAGGTAAATTTGGTTCCATTAGAAATTGAAAATCAAGAACAGAATGCGTTCAGAGATGATTTGTTAAACATCCCATATCTTTTGTATGAAGTAGAACAATTAACCACAGGTGAAATAATTGCAATAAATAAGCCGGGTGGAAAAAGAAACTTTGGAAGATTGTCACGAGATGACTTTATGGTTTTTATTTACAATCCAGATGAAGAAAGTCTGTGGTTAATTAGTCATGGCGAGATCAGTGATGACATTGCCCAAAAGTATGAATATGATAATAAAAGTGCTATTTTACTTATCGAAGCTTTGTACCATGTTTGTTGTGGGAATGAACCAGATTGTGTAATTAGAGAAATGTGTCTTAGGGATACTATAGGCATCCCTATCGAAACTATTCTAAAGGTGTATAAATGGATTTGGGGTCAAGAAGATTGTAATTACCCTGCCAAGGCTGGTAGATGGCTTTCCATGAATGCACTCTTGGATAGGTTCGGACTTAGTGCAGAGGATTTTAGATAATGACAAAGAAAATTACAAAATGGGAGCCGGAAGACTTTGAACTTGAAATGACTACGCACTGGTCTTTTCCAAAGCGTGGTGATTGGGCAACTCACGATGCTAAGTGGCGTGGGAACTGGTCTCCGTACATCCCTCGAAATATAA
>CALIRN010000248.1 GCA_938042265.1 uncultured Eubacteriaceae bacterium | reverse complement strand
CTTGCATGTGTTAGGCACGCCGCCAGCGTTCATCCTGAGCCAGGATCAAACTCTCGAATAAAAGTTTGTAGCTCTTTTTTAACTACTGACAGATTTTTTCTTTAGTAAAAATCCTAAAACCTTGTTAAGACTTTTCAGCCTTAACTGAATTGTTTGGGATTTGAGTATTTGTTCATTTCCGATTATTTAGTTTTCAATGTTCGAGTCAGGCTTATTTTAAGCCCTTAAGGCGTTTACCGCCTTCCGCTCTCTTGCGACAGCTCATATATTGTATCACAACTTTTTATTGCTGTCAAGAACTTTTTTCTTTTTTTAATCTTTTTTGTTGCAACTCTAATAATCTGCAACAGAAGATATGTTACCATATCTTTTTACATTTGTCAAGAAGCTTTTTATATTTTTTACAATATTTTTTCTTGACAACTGTCCTTTTATCTGACAGCTAATTATTATATCACAG
Organism: uncultured Eubacteriaceae bacterium; assembly: GCA_938042265.1. Lineage (GTDB taxonomy): Bacteria > Bacillota > Clostridia > Lachnospirales > CAG-274 > CALWRD01. The sequence continues at coordinate 14,381 of CALIRN010000248.1, read as the reverse complement.
CCTGCAAAGCTTGTCAATAATTTTATTTGTTATTTGTTAGCTCTGCAGGCTGAATTATTTATATTGCATTACCCTCAAACTGCGTCATATACAACTCATAATATTTGCCCTGTTTTTTAAGCAGCTGATCATGATTACCCGTTTCCACAATTCTGCCCTTATCAAGCACCACTATCATATCTGCATCCTGTATGGTGGAAAGTCTGTGTGCAATAATAAGACTGGTACGTTCCTTCATCAGATTAACCATAGCATCCTGAATATGCTTTTCCGTTCTCGTATCAACACTGGAGGTAGCCTCATCAAGCACGAGAATTTTAGGGTTCGCCAAAAAAGCCCTGCCTATGGATAAAAGCTGTCTTTGTCCCTGAGACAAATTCTGTCCCGCCTCCGTAAGCATTGTATCATATTTATCGGGGAAGTGCTTTATCATATCATGGCAGTTGCTTAACTTTGCAGCCTTAACCATATCCTCATCATCCGCTTTAGGATTTGAATACTTAAGATTATTCCTTATGGTATCGGAAAATAGCACCGTATCCTGTAAAACAATGGCCGTATTTCTTCTAAGTTCGTTAATGGATATATCTCTTATGTTTACTCCGTCAATTAATATTTCTCCGCTATCCGCATCATAAAATCTCATCAGCAGATTTACAACAGTGGTTTTTCCACTTCCCGTAGCGCCTACCAAAGCAACCTTACTGCCTGCATCTACTTTAAGATTAAAATCAAAAAGCACCTGTTTGCCTTCAGTATAGGAAAAGTTTACATTCTTAAAAGTTATTACACCCCTTGTCTTTTCCATATCAGCAGAACCCTGTTTATTTTCACTTTCTTCATCCATAATTGCAAAAATTCTCTCCGCACCTGCAATAGCAGTCTGAATCTGACCGTAAACCTGCGCTATTTCATTTATAGGTCTGCCAAACTGCTTGGCATATACAATAAATGCAGATACGATACCTATTGATATAAGCCCGTTTATTGCAAAATATCCTCCAAACACGGCAATGATTACAAAACCGATATTATTTATAACATTCATAACAGGTCCCATAGAGCCGCTGAAAACCTCGGCTATAATACCTGTTTTAGTCAGCTCATCGGAGCTTTTTTCAAACTCGGATATAACTGCCTGCTGTCTGTTATAGGCAACAACTGTTTTATAGCCCACCACCTTTTCCTCTACAATACCGTTAAGACTGCCTAAGATAACCTGCCGCCTGGTAAAAAACGTCCTCATTATTTTGGAAAGATATTTTGTAACAAGCACTGTAAGTATAACCGTTGAGCAGGACAGCAGCGCAAGCTGCCAACAATAATACAGCATTATTACCACTGTACCGCAGATTGTAAGCACACCTGATACAAGAGACCCCAAAGACTGAGAAACGGTATTTGAAATATTCTCCACATCATTTGTCATTCGGCTCATAATATCGCCATGAGAATGGTTATCAATATATTTTGTAGGAAGATTTACAATCTTCTCAAACAAATCCTCTCTCATACGCTTAACAATATTCTGACTCAAAACGGCGCTGATAAGGTTTTGAAAAAGCGTGCCAAAGCAGGATACAAGATATAATCCCATCATCCACACCAGAATTTTGTCTATTTTATCATAGCTGCCCTGTGCTATTGTATCCACAGCCTTACTTTGCATACTTGGGGCTAAAATTGAGCATAAAACCACAATAATAACCACGGCAATAAGCAGAACAACCAGCCTCGCCTCTTTTGAAAAGTATTTAAGCATCCTTGACAGGGTTCTTTTTCCCTCCTTTGGTTTTTCTACTATACCAAAATTTCTGGGACCGCGCATACCAGGTATACGCATATTCACCTTTGGCTTATTTTCATTACTCATGGATTTCACCCCCGTTCTTTAATTGGGAATCATAAATATCTCTGTATATTTCGCTGGTCTTAAGCAGATTTTCATGATTATCGCAGGCCACAATATGTCCATTATCAATAACGGCAATTCTGTCTGCCTGTTTAACCGAAGCGATACGCTGGGCAATAATTATTTTGGTGGTATCAGAATAATCCTTTCTTAAAGCCTTATACAGTTTTGCCTCAGTTTTTAAATCCAGGGCACTGGTAGAATCATCAAAAATAAGTATTTCAGCCTTTTTAAGCAAAGCACGGCTGATTGCAAGTCTTTGCTTCTGTCCTCCCGACAAGCTCATACCGCCCTCTGCAACCACAGATTCATAGCCCTCCGGACGTGTTTCAATAAATTCGCTTGCCTGTGCATTATCGCAGGCTACCTTAATTTCCGCATCCGTTGCCTCCGGTCTTCCCCAAATGATATTTTCCTTAATTGTAGTGTTAAACATCTCGCTTTTTTGCAAAGCAACAGCAATTTTATTCCTTAAATCGGAAAGTTTGTAATCCTTAACATCAACATCGTCCACTAATACAGTACCCTCCGTTGTGTCATAAAACCTTGGTATAAGATTTATCAGACTTGATTTTCCACAGCCTGTGGAGCCCAGTATACCAAAGGTTTCTCCGTGATTTATTGTCAGGTTAATATTACGCAGGACAGGCTCTCCGTTTCCTTGAGGATAAGCAAAGGAAACATTCTTAAACTCAATTTTGCCCTTTATTTCATTTTCAACCTCAAAGCCGCCGTCAGTTATGGAGGGCTCGGTTTCTAAAATTTCGTTTAATCTGTTGGCAGAAGCCTTTCCCCTTGATACAGTCTGAAAAATCATTGCAAGCATCATTACCGAGTGCATAATCTGTGATAAATATGTAATAGCCGCCATTACACTGCCGGGGGTAGTTGCACCTGCCCGCACCTCTATTGCACCAACTTTAATAATAACAACAATAACTATATTCAGCACCATATTTGCAAGAGGCGTCATATATGCAAACAGCTTAAGCACCTTAAGCTGTGTATCAATAAGTTCTATGTTTGCTTTGCCAAAACGCTCCCGTTCATAATTTTCCTTAACATAAGCCTTTACAACTCTGGCACCTGCAACATTCTCCTGTACGACGCTGTTAACTCTGTCCAGCTTTTTCTGCAATACATCAAAATACGGTATAGCCTTCAGTATAAAAAATATTACACCTGCAATTACGAAAGGCAAAGAGCATGCCAGCACTGTTCCAAAGTGCAGATCCAAGGTAGTAACACAGTAAATGCCGCCAAAAAACAGCAAAAAAGTTCTCACAAAACCCCTCACCATCTGAGTAGCAAGATTCTGCACCTGCGTCACGTCATTAGTTATCCTCGTAACAAGGGAACCTGTTGAAAACCTGTCAGTCTGCTGAAAGGAAAACTCCATTACCCTTTTAAAGCAAGCCTTACGTATATCATTGCCCCACTGCTGACTGAAAAGGTTTGCAAAAACACCGGACAAAACACCGGACAGACCTCCCAGAATAACCACCAAAATCATTCTTATACCTATATTCAAAATAAGACCTAAATCACCTATATTGTTGTTATTTAAACCCAAAACACCATCATCAATAATAACCCTCATCATTTTGGGCTGAATTAAATCCATTGCCGCCTCACCAAACATAAATATTGGTGCCAACAGTCCAAAAAGCCAGTATTTTTTCAGCATTTTATACATAACTACATACCCCTCCTATGATTAAAAAACAGAGAGCTGTCAAACTTACTCTGCCAGTCCTCCAGCAGCTTCGTCAGCAATTTTGAAAGTTCCGCCTGCTCCTCACTGTTTAGGGCGGTAAAGAGCACCCTTTCCTGTTCTTTGTTAACTGCAAGCTGTGTATTCAGAAAATCCCTGCCCTCATGTGTAATACTTATATTAATTTTACGCTTATCATCTTTGGATCTTTCCTTTACAATAAATGCCTGTGCCTCCAGTTTGCTTATGGTTTCACTTAAAGAGCCCGATTTCATAAAAAGAAACCCCAAAAGCTCCTTTTGGGTAATCGCTCCTCTTTCATTAAGCAGCCACAATATTCTAAGCTGTCCCCTTTTTAAGCCCCTGCGGTGATATAAAAAATGTCCGCATTTTTCCATAATTTGCAGCAATTCCTTATTTTCCATATAATCACTCCGTTAAAAAAGTTAGGTACCTTAATAAATTTATTTTATCATTACACTAAGCATTTGTCAAGGTACCTAACAATTTTATATTATTTATTTTTCAGAGGAAACTCTCATATCCTTTACGGACAGCTTTGGGCGCATATTTCCATTATAATCGTCTACCCTCAGGTTTGCCATTATATCAACCTTTATATTGTTTAAATCTCCGTTAACATTTTTATCTTCATCTATATAAGCATAGCCGTAATAGCCGTTTATAAGTTTAACTACAGCTTCTCCGTCAAAGCATACGGCAGACACAATATTGCATGAGTCATCTGTGAAACTAAGCTGAGCAATATTTTTATCCACACCGACAAAACGCAGATTGCATATATTCAAGCCTACAGCCGCAATCAAAGGCTCAAGATTACCGTTACCGTAGGGTTTAAACATTTCCATATCCCTTGCCGTATATATGTTAACATCCTTCATATTAATAATTTTGTCTGCACAAAGACGTCTTTCCATATCATCAGGTGTAAGTGTACAGCTGTTATTAAGCGCATTTTTTAACGATTCAATATTTTCCTCAGGCAGAGACATACCTGCTGCCATTTTATGACCTCCAAATTTTGTAAACAGTTCCCTGTATTGAGACAGTTCACGAAACATATCATATGCCTCAATGGAACGTCCTGAGCCTTTTACACCACCCTCTGACTTTGTAAGTACAATTGTCGGCTTATTATACCTCTCTTTTAGTCTGCCTGCCACAATACCTGCTATGCTTTCATCAATTTTGCCGTCATAAAGTACAAGTACCCTGTCGTCAATACCGTCTGCCTTTTCTGCCAGCCGTTCATAGGCCTTCCTTGTCATTTCCTTACGTATGGAATTAAGCTCAAACAATCTTTCAGTAAGCTCATCTGTTCTTTTATCCTCCCCAGACATAAAAAGCTCCGCCGCCAAAGCTGCAGCCTCAAGCCTGCCGCCTGCATTAATACATGGTCCGATAACAAAGCCAAAGGTATATTCCGTCAGTTTTTTATCCTGTAAATTATTAGCATTAACCAGCTTTCTAAGCCCCATATTGTCAATGCGGCTGTTTATAATATCAAGCCCATGCCGCACTATAATCCGATTTTCATCCCTCAATTCAACTACATCGCAAACAGTTGCAATGGCGGCAAATACGGCAAGCTCATCATCAAAAGCAAGCTCTTTGCCTAAATAGGAAAACATCTCTCTTATAAACTTATAGCATAAGCCTCCTGCGCAAAGATCCTTAAAGGGATAAGCTATATGCTCAAGCTTTAAATCAACAACTGCATCTGCCTCAGGTAAAAGATATTGCTTATTTCCCGAAATTTCCTGAAAGGCAGGCTCATGATGGTCAAGTATTACCACCTGCATACCAAGGCTTTTGGCATATGCTGTTTCATTTTTTGCAGCAATACCGTTATCACAGGTAATAAGCAGCTTACAGCCCCTTTCATCAATTTTTTTAATAGCACCCGGATTTAAGCCATAACCGTCTGTATGTCTGTCGGGAATATAGTAATCCACATCTGCACCCAACGCCCTTAAGCCCTTGTATAAAATAACTGTAGAGGTAACACCGTCAACATCATAATCTCCATAGATTACAATAGGCAGTCTGTTATCTATTGCAGATAAAATTATCAAAAAAGCTTTTTTTACATCGGGAATATCTGCCAGGGTATGTAAGTCCTCTATTGACGAATTTTTATAATATTCAACAGCCTTAACACTGCCGAGACCTCTGTTAAGCATAACCGTTGCAGCCAAAGGACTGACCCCAAACATACGGCATATCTGCTCCACCGCTCCCGGCAGGGCCTTATTTTTCTTAACTGTCCATATAGTCATAAGTACTCCTATCTGCAAAAAACAGGCTGCCGAATAGCCGACAGCCTGCATAAAAATTTATTTTATTTCTTTTTTTCAGATGCCTGACATAATAAATACCATATATTAGCCGACATAAAGATTGACGAATAAGCACCCGAAACAATACCTACCGAAATAGGTAAAGCAAATTCCTTTACTGACTGTACACCGAATATATACAGGAACGCAATGGCAAAGAACGTAGTAAGAGATGTAAAAATTGATCTCCTGAGAGTCTGGCTTACACTGTGATTTACAAGGTCAGCATAGTTCTTTCTGCCAAGTCTTTTCTTATTTTCACGGATACGGTCAAAAATAACCACTGATGAGTTTATTGAATAACCAACAACCGTAAGAATTGCTGCAATAAATGCACTGTCCATAGGGATTCTCAATACTGCATAAGCACCTAATACAATCAGTGTATCATTTACAAGAGCAAGTATACAGCTGGCACCGGTTTTAAACTCCTTAAATCTTATACTTACGTAAATAAGCATTGCAATACAAGCAAGTAATAAGGATATAACTGCATTTTTCTGCATTTCCCTACTCAAGGTAGCACTTACGTCCTCAATTTTCATACTGTTCTGATTTTCATCGGAAAGCTGATATTTTTCCGTCAATGCAGCCTTAACGGCTTCCTTCTGTTCATCATCAAGCTTAACTGTTTTGATAGCTACGGTTGTACCATTATCAACCTTTTGTACCTGAGGCGCACTGTCACCAGTATTTTCAGACAACAGCTTTTCAACATCGGCATTATCAAACTCCATGCCCAGATCAGCCTCAATAGAGGTACCGCCCACAAACTGTACATCATAGTTAAATGCACCATTGCCGTTAACGGAATTAAATATCATAAATCCAATACCAATAAGTATTACAATAACAGAGATTGCAATATAAACAAATCTGCCCTTTACAAAATTAAAAACCATTTTATATGCACCTCCTTACTTTGCGCCGTAAAGCTTAGGATTTTTAATACCCAAGCCGATAAAAGCCTTAACAATAAATCTGGTTACAAAGATAGCGGTGAACATTGATAAAACAACACCGATAATAAGAGTCTGTGCAAAGCCCTTTACAGAGCCTGAACCATACCAAAGCAGAACAATACTTGCAATAATTGTTGTTACGTTACTGTCAATAATTGCAGGCATAGCTCTGGAAAAGCCGTTATTAAATGCATTTACAACAGTCTTGCCTTCACCAAGCTCCTCACGTACCCTCTCAAAGATAAGCACATTTGCATCTACCGCCATACCTATTGACAGGATAACACCGGCAATACCCGGCAAAGTAAGCGTAACACCGAAAAGGCTCATAATAATCAAATCAAGGGCAGTATATATAAGCAGCGCCAAATCTGCCGCAAAGCCTGCAGCTCTGTAGAAAATAAGCATAAACAGGAATATAAGCGTGATACCTACAATACCTGCCTTAATTGTAGACTGAAGTGAGTTTGCCCCAAGTCTTGCTCCTACGCTGCTCTTGTGGATAGGCTCAAGATTAAATGGAAGTGAACCTGCACGTATTGTATCTGCAAGCTCGCCTGCCTCCTCAACGGTAAAATCGCCTGTAATAATTGCCTGACCGTTGTTAATTGCCGTATTTACGGTAGGCGCACTTATAACGGCTTCATCCATCATAATGTAAAGAGGCTTGCCGATATTTGCAGCAGTTGCATCTGCAAAAGCCTGCTTACCTGTAGCATCAAATTCAAGCTGAACAACAACCTGACCGTTTTCCGTCTGCTTTGTTGCATTTGTAACGTTCATACCGTCAACAAGCGTATTACCCTCCTCATCTCTGAAGGTAAGTTTTGCTGTAGCGCCAATCTCATCTGCTGCAGCGTCAGCATCCGCAACACCCGGTATTTCAACACGGATCTTGTTAACACCCTCTCTTGAGCACTCTGCCTCGGTCCAGTTCTGTCTGTCAAGACGCTCCTGAATCATGGCAATTGCGGCTGCCATTTCCTCATCGGTTGGGTTGTCCTTTTCTGCCTGGTATACAATGTATACACCACCCTTAAGATCAAGACCCTGCTTGATGTTAAATAAACTGCCGTAGCCGTCATGTGTAAGAGTAGATGCCGTTTTTTCATCGGCAGAAGTAGTATCCTCCTCATCGGAGGTTGTGCTTTCAGCCTCAACAATTCTCGTTTCAGGCTGACCGTTTTCATCGGTTACGATTTCGCCGTTTTCATCGGTAACAAGCTCAATCTGCATAGGTGCAGCCTCCTCTGAGACTGTTTCTGATGCCTTATGTCCCACACCAAAGTAAGACACTGCACACAGTCCGCAGGTTACTGCAATAATCAATAAAAGCATTAATGCACTTTTACCTTTCATTGTAAGAATTCCTCCCTTGTGTAAACTTATACGGTTAGAAAAATGCTTTCCAACTTCACATAAGGTTTATTATATTATTATTTTTGCAAAACGTCAACAAATTTTTACAATTAAGTTTGCTTTTTGTGCAAAATCACGTATTGCCATTTGACTCACAGGCTTTAATCATAATAGCACATTCTATACGCTTTCTCTGCATCTCGCAGCCAATCTCATACGGTGTTACAAGATCACCGTGGGTATTGTATGAGTTTGCCACACAACCGCCGCTGCAATAAAATCTTGCCCAGCACTCTCTGCACCTTGGCTTGGTATATACGTTACAGCTTTCAAAGCCCTTTCTTATCTCCGGTGCTGTAACCCCCGTATCCACATGTCCCATTTTAAACTGCTCCATACCTACAAACTGATGACATGGATAAAGGTCGCCCGAAGGGGTTACGGAAAGATACTCCGTGCCCGAACCGCAGCCTACCATACGCTTAACCACACAGGGGCCACCCGTAAGGTCAATCATAAAATGGAAGAAATTAAACCACTGCCCCTTTTTGCGTCTTTCAAGTATTTCCATGGCAAGCTTTTCATACTCATCAAAAATAACAGGCAAGTCCTCCTGCCTTATTGCATAAGGCTCACTTTCCTCTGTTACAACAGGCTCAACAGAAATTTGCCTAAAGCCTAAATCCGCAAGATGAAGCACATCCTTTGCAAAATCAAGATTATACCGTGTAAAGGTACCCCTTACATAGTAATCCGTCTGATTTCTACTGTCGGAAAGCCTTTTAAACTTAGGCACTATTGTGTCGTAGGTACCCTGACCGCCTGCTCTTGGTCTCATTCTGTCATTGACCTCTTTTCTGCCATCAATGCTCAGTACCACGTTATGCATATTTTCATTAATATACTGCTGAATTTCATCATTTAACAGTATGCCGTTTGTGGTAATTGTAAAACGGAAATTTTTGTTATTTGCCTTTTCAATACTTCTGGCATATTCAACAATGCCTTTTACAACACCAAAATTCATTAAAGGCTCTCCTCCGAAAAAGTCCACCTCAAGGTTTTTTCGGTTGCCTGAGCTTTTAATAAGAAAATCGATTGCCTTTTTGCCTACCTCAAGGCTCATAAGCTCACGTTTACCATGATACTCACCTTCCTCGGCAAAGCAATATCTGCATTTTAAGTTGCAGTCATGGGCAATATGCAGACAAAGTGCCTTGACAACAGGGTTTCTATTTTCCACCTTTGGGATAACATCAGCAAAAATATCCTCCGTGTAAAGCATTTTTCTGTCCTCAAGCTCCCTGATTTCAGCAAGTCCCTCATCAAGCTCAGCTTTTGTATACTTATTTTTAAGCCTTTCCTTTAATTCCTCATTGCCTATTTCCTTATAATGATCAAGTATGTCATAAACAACATTGTCCACAAGATGTACAGCACCACTGTTTACATCAAGCACAATGTTAAAGCCGTTAAGCTGATACTTATGTATCATTTGTGAATTTACTCCTTTCCAAACACAAAAAATTAAGAGGCACATTACGTACCCCTTAATTAAATTAAAACTGATTATGCAACAAAATTACTTGTTTTCGCAAGCCTGATTTGCAACTGTGCAGGATGTCTTACAAGCCGACTGACATGATGTCTGGCACTCACCGCAGCCACCCTTTGTAACCGTGTTCTGAAGTAACTTTGTGTTTAAAGTATTAATATGCTTCATAATAAAAATCCTCCTGATAAAAACTCCAAATTAATTTTTTAACATTATATCACAGATGATTGGTTTATGCAAGGCTTTTTATTATATTTCATATTTTGCATCAGAAACTCAATTTTATAGACTGTGATTCGACCGAATCAAAAGTATCCGAATTAAATGCCTTAAAAGTAATCTCCATATCAGTTATATCCTCAAAGCCATTAATACCATTATCCGTAAGATAGGAATTAAGTACTTCTATACTGTCGTTAGTCTTTTTACCTGAATTTACTTCAGCATAAAGAGCAAGTGAGGAATTTACACTAAATCCATTAATATCAAGACTTTCAACAGATATTGTCCAGTTTTTTGAGGAATTATTTTCAATAAGCACCTTTATATTAACTCCCATATAATCCTCATCCATGCCTTTATATATTACTCTTATACCATTATCTTCCCAAAGCACCGTATCCATATTTTCATCACTCTCAGGGGCATTCAGGTCAGTATTTTCTTCAATTGCGGGCTGTGACTGCTCTGCACCGTCTGTATCCGTTATATTGTTTTTCGCACTGCTTACCATCGGTGCAGTAGATGAAGAAAAATCCTCCTTATTACTGCTGCTTGAACTGCCTCCTATACCTGCAGCAACCAGCACAATAATAACCCATACCCACCACTTTTTATACCACGGCTTTTTAAATTTTGCACCACATTTAGGGCACACTTTTGCACTTTTTGCAATTTCCTCACCACAGGTTGGACACGAAACCATGTTTTTGTTAGTTACATCACTCATTTGACACACTTCCTTTTCTTAATATTTAAATTTATTGCAGCTTAGCTGCTTTAATCTCCATAGTTTCTACTATGGAAAAAAGACTAAATTGACTGTTCACCGAAATTTTCATTCTGTCCTGCTGCCTCCAGTGCGGTCTCAACACTTTTTGCAATCAAAAGCATAATATCCTTATTGGTATCGGAAAGCTCATTAAAGATAGTCTGCATTTCTCTGCTTTTATCTGTCATTGCTAAAACCTCCCATAATATTACTTTTTGTTGATATTTACTCCTTTATATTACATCAATTGTTGATATTTGTCAACCTGTAATAATCTATTACTTGACTTTTATATCAATCACAGATATTATAATTTTGGAGGTGGTACAATGAATCAGCGTATTCATCAGCTTAGAACAACGCTTAAACTCAGCCAAAAGGCCTTTGCCGAAAGGATAGGCCTTAAGCAAAATGCCGTAAGCTATATGGAAAAGCCCGGCTCTACAGTAACGGAGCATAATATTAAAGCAATTTGCTCTCAGTTTAATGTACGAGAGGATTGGCTGCGCAGCGGCTCAGGTGAAATGTTTCTTAAAAGCAGCAAAAGACAAAAAGACTTTTTTGAAATTTTTGACCAGCTTTCTCCATTTCTTCAGGACTACCTTATTAAAACTGCAAAGGACTTGCTTGATGTACAGAATAAAATACTGAACAATAAATAATCATAATATAAAAAGCACTCCATTACCGATATATATAATATCTCATAATAGAGTGCTTTTGTTATGCTGTCAGCATAATAAAGCAAATATTCTTATTTTGCAGAATTTGAAAACTGAATGTAAATTATCAATATAACAATATATATGACTGTTGACACAAGCCGTCTTTTTATCGGTGTCATTTTATTCAGCCCTGTATAGCTCTGCCAGTCAAGCCAGTTGCCTATAACTCCAAAGGGCAGTATAAACAACACCGCTCCGTCAAGTATCAGCAGCATATTTTTATACACATTTTCTCCCTCTGCCATGCTTAGGGCACAGGCAAATATAAGCACCATTTCCAAAAAAACAGCAGCAATAAATATAAGCCTGACAATAATTACGTAAATTTTACTATTTGTATTTACAGGCTTGTCAACTAAATATCTAAGGTCTTCCATAACCTCACCGCAACTTTTGTATCTCTTTTCAGGAGAAAACTGCGTACACTCCTCAATAATTTTTACAACCGCAGCATTACCTATGTAAGTTCCAAGCTCCGTACTGCCTGTAATCAAATAGTTATAAAGCACACCTATTGAATAAATATCCGTTCGCTCATCACTTCTGAAAAAGCCAAACTGCTCGGGAGCAGCATAACCACTTGTACCCATTATGGTTGTATCCTTTGTTTTTTTCCTGTCTGCCCTGTGAGAAATATTAAAGTCAATAAGCTTTATCCTGCCTTCTTCTGTCAGCATAACATTACTCTCGGTAATATCCCTGTGGACAATTCCACTTTTGTGAAGAGCATCAACAGCCCTGCACACCTGATATATATATTCCGACGCCATTTTAACATCAATACCGCCCCTGCCATTTACAACTTCTCTTAAAGTACATCCCGCAATATATTCCTCTATTACAACACAATACTCTCCGCAATCTGCAATTTCCTTAACTTTAGGAAAAGCATTGTCATCAAGCAGCTTTATCTTATTATATATTTCTCCTACAGAAGGCTCCACAAGCTTTTTTACATATACCCTCTTTTCTCTGTCATAAAAAATAAGCTTTACCCTGCCTTCCGTGTCCAGCGTGGCAACCTCCCTGTAAAGAGATAAAATATAATCCTCCGTACTGCTCATAGAAATACTCCTTGTCTTTATACTTGTAAATTAATAATTTTTGTTGTATTATTATATCATCTCACCTAACGGCTCGATGAGGTTTGTCGTCAAATGTCTGCTCGTGCAGACACGGCGTGCATTTTCCTCGTTATTATATCATAAATCACAGGCAAGGAAAACAGCTATGAAAAAATCAACCGCCGAACTTTTGCATATACTTAATAAAAACAAAAATATAAAGCAATTTCTTGACAGCAACACTGATGAGTTCATATCAGACTCCGCTGCCGACTATATTAACAACCTTTTAAACAAAAAGCAGCTAAAAAAAGCTGATGTTATTAAAAAATCGGGAATTAACACCATATATGCCTACCAGATTTTATCAGGACTTAAGCAGCCCTCACGTGACAAGCTTATTCAGCTTGCCTTTGGTATGCAGCTTAATCTTGAACAGACACAGCGGCTTTTAAAAATAGGCGGCGGCAGCGCTCTTTATCCTCGCAATAAACGTGACAGTATTATAATTTACTCAATAAACAACAGTAAATCCGTTTTTGACTGTGATGAGATGCTTTATGAGTTGGGGGAAGATACCCTGCAATAATCACTTTCTCCCAAAAATATTAACACCGATTATTCCGCCAAGCCCTCCTGAGCCTACAGCAAGCATCAGACATATAAGGGTTTTGCTGCCCAGAGTATAATTAGGTACAAAGAAAAAGCCTGCACCAATCATAACGGCTACATATAATATCCCTGTCAGTATACCCCACATAAGCCCTCTCTGCTTTGCGGCGGCAGCACTTTTAATTCCGCCGAAAATAATGGCAATTACAAGCGTGGTAAGCACAACGGCAGTATTATTTTTTTCACTTATTTGTGTATATGTAAGCAAAAGTGCATATATAATAAATACTATAGCCGTTATACCGTATGCCATAACCGTTCCCTTTACAGGGGCAAGCACAGGCATTGCAGCAGCCTTATTATCCTTCATATTATTACCTCCGTTTTATTTCTTATAAAAATATATATTGATTGAAAGCATAAAATATGCTATAGTTGGGAGTGATATAAAATTAAAACAATAGATTTGCATACACATACTACTGCCTCTGACGGCACATATTCCCCAAAAGATCTTGTGGAATATGCTCTTAACAAAGGTCTGTCCGCACTTGCCGTAACCGACCATGATACCGTAATTGGTATTAAAACGGCTGTTAAGGCTGCTAAAAATACAACCCTTGAAATAATACCGGGAATTGAAATATCCTCAATGTACGATAGTTTGGAAATACACATTGTGGGTCTGTTTATTGACCCTGACAATAAAACATTTCTGTCAGAACTTGAGGCTTTAAGAAACTGCCGTGAAATCCGCAATCATAAAAGGGTAGAAAAACTGAATGAGCTTGGTATGGATATAAGCTATGCAGAACTGGCTTTTGCTGCTCAGGGCTATATTGTAACAAGAGCACACTTTGCCAAGGTTATGCTGCAAAGGGGCTATATATCCTCAATTAATGAAGCCTTTGACAGATATATAGGCGACAGATGCCCTGCCTATATTCCCCGAGAGCTTCCAAATTATATTACCTCAATAAAAATGATAAAAAATGCAGGAGGTATTGCCATACTGGCTCACCCTCTATTATACAAAATTAACACAAAAGGGCTTGAAAATATGATAAGCCGCCTGACGCAGGCAGGTCTTACTGGGATTGAGGCATATTATTCCACCCACAGCCCCG
>CALIRN010000247.1 GCA_938042265.1 uncultured Eubacteriaceae bacterium | reverse complement strand
TATCCGTTATCAGAATGATGTGCTTAACCAGATGGAATACGGCAAATATCCTGACGTACTTTGTATTGAATTTGTTGTAAATGACTATGACCTTGCGGCTTTAAGCGATTTACAGCTTCAGGAAATACTTGATACCGTAAGTGCAGGCAATGTTATGCTTCTGGGAGGCGGTAGCCGTATAGGCTCTGCTGAAAGGCTTGGTATTGCTAAGCTTACAAAAGCAGATTTACCTGAGGCTTACGGTAAATATACAGAAGCTCTCCCTGATATAATACCCATACCAAACACTGATGAAAATCGGGAAGAATTGCATTTATCCGATTTGGTAGCAAACTATGACAGCTATAAAATAGGTAATGGCTACATAATCTCTTTTAATGCGGATTTCTCAAATTCAGGGGCAATAAGCTCAGATACGGTTTTCAGCTCTGTTATTTATGCTGCCTATGATTATGCCGCAGGCAGTGATGACTACGGGAGGGAAAGCCTTGATACCCAGCTTATTGGCTATACTGACAGATTACCTAACCTTACTGATAACACAATTAAGGTTATTTTTGGCATAATTTACCTTTACATAGCTTTTATACCTATACTTTATGTGGTACTTAAGCGTAAGGACAAAAGAGAGGCTTCAATTAAAGTTATTCCTGCGGCTGCGGTGGGTATAAGCATATTAATTTATCTTGTAAGCTTTAATACGGTTTATAAAAAGCCTATTGCAAGCGTAATAAATTATGCTGACCTGCGCAATGCAGACTCCGGTATTGCAGAACTTAAAACCTATATGAATATTGTATCTCCGGGTAAAGGTGATATTAAAATAGAGCTTGAGGGCAGCTCTGAAATACTGGAGGTAAGCGAGGATAATTATAGCGCTTACAACTATTATGATAATACTGTGGCAAACACAGGTGATGGGAAAATAATAAGTGCAAAAATTTTAAGCTTGGATAACGGTGCGGAAATAGAGCTTGCGGGTAAAACCAAGTGGGACAGTACTTATATTACGCTTTCGGATAATTATGAAATGAACGGAGGGCTTGACGGAGAAATATCCATTGACAATATCTCCTCAAAGCTGACAGGCAAAATAACAAATGATTCGGGCTGTGATTTTGACGAGGCGGTTGTTGTAATTGCCTCCGATCAGGGTATTTGCGAGGTTAAAAAGGCAACGGATATTAAAAAGGGTGACAGTATAGACGTATCAGACTTTGATATTGACGCCTTGTCATTAGAGCCTCAGAATTATTACAGCTTTGCGGATGTTATAAACCCTTACGCCAGTACTTATTCACGCAATAAAAACCTCAGTGAAAGCTACAGACTTGAGATGGAACAGGATATTGTTGACGGCGTCTGCGGCGAATACGATTTTTACGACAGCAGCAATAATGGTATAATAAGCGAAATAAAGGTTATGGTTATCGGTTTTTCAACCGACGATATTTATGGCGGAGGTACAAGCGTAAACAATAAAAAAATCAAGGCATCAACAATAAATGTATTCAGAGATGAGTTTAATGTGGAAATTAACAGTGCAGCAGCACAGGCTTATATGACTGAGGCTGACAGTAAGGCATTGCCTGTGGTTAATTCCTTTGAAAATGCTGAAATAGAGGATAATCAGCTTTATGTATACAATACGGAGGAATATGTGGAGCTTTCCTTTGATAATTATGATCGTAAGGAGTTTCTAATAAGCTGGGATACAGATGCGGATATTACCATATATAATAACTATTATGACGAATGGATTATGTTCAACAACGGCAGCCGTTATTCGGGTGTTGATGCGTATACCGATGAATATGGTTTTATCCGTATAAAGGCTCAGGGCTTTGCGGATAACTATGTACCGTTGCCTGTTATAGCATATTTTGATTAATGGGGGTGATTAGATGCTTAAAATTGAAGGTCTTGTAAAGAAATACGGTAAATTTACGGCAGTAGATCACCTTGATCTGCAGGTAGACAAAGGCAGTATATTTGGTTTTGTAGGTCCTAACGGTGCAGGCAAAACAACTACAATGAAGATTATGGCGGGGCTTATGTCTGCTGATGAGGGCAGTGTTTATATTGACGGTATAGATGTATCGGAGGATACGGATCTGCTTAAGCAGAAGATTGGATATATGCCGGACTTTTTCGGTGTCTATTCGGATTTAAGAGTTGATGAATATATGGACTTTTATGCTGGCACCTATTATATTCCCTATGACAGCAGAGGGCAGATAATTGACAATCTGCTGGAGCTGGTGGATTTATCACACAAAAGAAATGCCTATGTAGACAGCCTTTCAAGAGGTATGAAGCAAAGGCTTTGCCTTGCCAGGAGCCTTGTACATGACCCTGATATTCTTATACTTGACGAGCCCGCATCAGGACTTGACCCAAGAGCCAGAATTGAAATGAAGGAGGTGCTTAAGCAGCTCAGTACCCTGGATAAAACCATTATAATAAGCTCTCATATCCTGCCTGAACTTGCGGAAATGTGTACGGAAATCGGTATAATAAACCACGGCAAAATGGTGGACAGTGGCTCTGTATCGGAAATTATGGGGCATATTTCAAAGGAGCGTATTATTGAGATTAAGGTGCTTGATAAAATAGGCGAGCTTGTTAATATACTGGAGCAGATACCTGATGTCAGCAATATTTTGGAAAATACCTTTGATATTAATTTTTCCTATAGTGGTGATGATAATGGGCTTTCCTACATACTTACACAGATAGTGGGACAAGGTATACCCGTACTTTCCTATAGGGAGAAGGAGGGCAATTTGGAGGACATCTTTATGCAGCTTACAGGAGGTGAGGAGGATGCTTAATCCCGTATTCAGAAAGGATATGCGTGTACTTTTCAGAAATGTAAAGGTATATATAGGCTTAACAATATATCTGCTTATATTGGTATTTCTTACAAATTCAATACTTAAAATGATTAACCTTAACAGCTACAACGGCTTTAACCCTGAGTATATTGTGGGTGCTTATCTTGGTATGTTGGGCTTTCAGATGCTTGCAATTACCTTTGTGGTGCCTGCCTTTACAAGCAGCTCCATCAGCGGAGAGAGAGAGCGACAAACCCTTGACTTTATGCTTATTACGCGTATGAGCAGCTGGGATATAGTCGTGGGTAAGCTGATGAGCTCAATTATGATGGTTTGTCTGATGATTGTGGCGTCCATGCCTGTTTATGCAATTATATTCTATTACGGCGGTATATCGGTAATAGGTTTTTTGCTTAACACCCTGTTTTTAATTATATATTCTGCCTTTGTAGGCAGCATTGCGGTTTTGTTTTCGACCATATTTAAAAAGACCGCTGCAGCAACAGCAGTATCAAATTTGTTTGTACTTGGGCTTTCAATAGGTACCATAACGGCAGTTGGAGTAATAATCGGCTTTACTGGATATGCAAGTCTTTCTGATTTTGGCAGAACCATAGTAGGTATAATTTGTATTGCCGTACTTTCCCTTAATCCTGTGGTGTGCTTTGTTTCCATAGTTGATACGCAAATGGGCTCAAGCACAATGTGGGATATGATAAGCGGAATGCTGGATATAAATTTTGATCCGCCTTTTTTGCAGGTATGGCATATAGTAGCCGTAATGTATATTGCGGCGGCTTTTATACTGCTTAAAATATCCGCAAAGAATATTTTGCCTGTTAAAAGGGTCAGACGAAAAAAGGTTAATGCAGATAAATAGCTTACGTGAGTGGGTGGCTTTATGAGGCAGCTTTTAAATTACTTAAAACCTCTTAAAAACAGAATACATTTAAAATATCTTATAAGCACTGCGTCACTGGCACTTACAACGGCCGTAATTCTTGATGCAGTGCTTGTGCTGTTTTCAAAATTTGTTTATATTTACGGTGTGTTTGATATAGCTTTGGCAGTGGACATTCTGATTTTTTCCACGGGACTGATAATATGGCAGTTTGTGCGTCCCTCCGATTATAAAACGGCACGCATTGCCGACAGCCTTGGCTATAAGGAAAGATTTGTTACCGCAATGGAGGCTTTAAATAAGGAAAATCCCTCCGAGTTGGAGCGGCTTGTAATCAATGATGCTGTTGACAGTGCAAAGTATGCTGATTTTAAGGCACTTTACAGCATTAAACCAGATAAATATTTGATTGTGGCGCCTGCAGCGGCATTAATATTATTTGCAGCGGTTTATTTCCTGCCCGTAGAGCCAAGCGAGCAGCTTCAGGAGCAGGAGGAAATGCATGAATTGCTTGATAATGCCATTGAAGATATGACAAACCGTATAGATACCTCAAATTTAACGGCAACACAGAAAAAAGAGGTAAAAAAAGAGCTTAATGCTCTGAAAAAGGAGCTGTCAAGGGCTGACAACAAAACGGAAGCGGTTAACAGTATTATGAAAAGTCAGGCACAGCTGAAAAAAATAGAAAGCGACAGTGAAAACTTTCAGCTTAAGGCAATAGGCAGTAAGTTGGCTGAAAATAAGGCTACACAAAATATAGGTGAGCTTTTAAAAAGTGGAAATATAGAGGCATTTAACGAAGAGATCAATAATATTAGCAATAATATCAGCAGCCTGAGTGAGCAGGATATAAGAGAACTGGGAAAGGCCTTTAAGGAGGCAGCACAAAGCTCTGAAATTGATGAGGAAACAAAGCAGCTTCTAAATGAGCTTGCAGATACAATGAACAGTGAGCTCACCGACGAGCAGCTTGCGGATGTATCGAAAAATTTAGATAAGTTTTCCAAGCAGATTAATGAGCTTGCAAAGCAAAATAAGGATATAAGAGATGCTATTGAAAAGTTGAACAGTGATTTGGCTGATGTAAGTGATGATTTAAGCGGAAATGCAGGTGCAGGTACACAGGGACAGACGGGAAATACTACAGGTCAGTATGCGCAGAACGGAAACGGCACAGGTGACAATGAATCCACTTCGTCACAGGGCAGTACGGGTGTGGGAAAGGGCTCAATCCCAAATGCCAATGTGTACACGGCAAACGCAAAGCAATACTCGGATTATGACGCAGAGCTTAATCAAAGCGGCAATGAGGGTACAGGAGAAGGTGTTAAAAATAAGGTTGACGGTGAAAACGGTGAAATTGTGCCCTATACGGATGTATTCAGCCAGTACCGTGACGAGGCTATGAACAGTATTGAGCAGCAGGATATTCCCTACGGTGTCAAGGATATTGTCAGGGACTATTTCAGCTCTTTGGAATAAGGTGATTATATGTGGTTTTTAAGACCAATGGCTTTTATAGGGCTTATTGTCCTGCCTATGATTATGGCATTGTATCTGTTTAAAAAGAAACGAAAGGATGTGCGTGTTTCCTCAACCTTTCTTTGGTTAATGGCACAGCAAAACAGCAGTGCGGACAGATCAATACAGAAAATAAGAAAAAATTTGCTGATGTTTTTACAGCTTTTGGCAGCGCTTCTTTGTGTTTTTACAATGACATCTCCGTATATTAAGGCTGAAAATGATGTGAACAGCTATAGACTTGTTATTGATAACAGCCTTAGTATGTCCGCCTCTGAGGAGGGGACTACTAGGCTTGAAATGGCCAAGGCGGATGCAGTAAGGCTTGTTAAGGGCAGTGCAGGTGGCAGTGTGTTTTCGGTTAGTACGCTTAACAGCACTCAAAACCCTATAGTAAGCAGCACACAGGACAAGGACTTTGTAATTAAGCAGATTGAAGCAATAGAACAAAGCTATCTGCCTGTGAATTATGATTTGCTGCCAACTCCCGAGGCGGAGGAAAATCTGATTGTTTTTTCGGATACGGGCTTCGAGTCGGAATATGCCTCATCATACACGTACGGTACGCCTTTTGATAACTGCGGTATTATATCTCTTAACGCAAGTTTTGACGGACAAAACACAAGAGTGTTTGGCAAGGTTAAAAATTTCGGCTCAAATACAATACAGAAGCAAATAAACATTTATGTTGACGATAAGCTTTATGACAGCGATAATATTATCATTGCGCCGGATGAAACAAAGGATATTGTATTTACCAGGATAGAGGGCGGTGTTACAAGAGTAAAGGCACAGCTTCAGCCGGAGGATAGATTTGTATGTGATGATACGAGATATGCGGTTATTACGGCAGGGGCTCAAAAAAAAATACTGCTGACGGGTGAAAACGCCTTTCTTGAAAGAGCGTTTGGAGTTATGCCTGATGTTCAGATGTATAAAAATCAGTCGGACAATATTGAGGGGCTGTCAGGGTATGATTTGTATGTTTTTAACGGTGCAGTACCACAGACTTTGCCTGCTGACGGTCAGATAATGCTGCTTAATCCCGAGGATAATTCTCTTTTTAAGGTAGACGGTGAGGTTGAAGTATCTGGTGTAAGTACAAAAAACAGCAGCGGTATACAGCTTACACATCAGATTGCTTTTAATGTGTACAAAAGTAAAAAAATAACACTGCCTGATTGGGCGGGTGAAATAGTTACTTCGGAGGAAACGCCGCTTATTTTTGCAGGCAGCACAGACAGGCAAAAGCTTGCGGTTATCGGGTTTGATTTAAGTAACTCTGATTTGCCGCTTAAAATGGATTTTCCCATTTTAATATATGATATTTTAAATGAATTTTTCCCAAGCGGTGCCGTTGAGGGCGGAAGCACCTCTGTGGGTGTGCAGACAGAACTGAACATATCGCCTCTTGCGGAGGAGGTTAAGGTTATGGAGCCTGACGGCAGCACTTTTGATATTGCGCCTCCCTTCCCTGTACAGCCCTTTAAGGCAGATAAGACGGGAATATATTATCTTGAACAGGTTATTAATTCCGTCTCAGTATATGAGCCGTTTGCGGTTAATATGGAAAGCAGTGACGAGCAGTATTTTAATTATACAACCAACGGCAGTATAAATGAGGATATAACCGCAAGGACAAGGTATAACTATGACATGGGGTGGCTTTTTTCAGTACTTGCAATTATTGTGCTGGCGGCAGAGTTTGGCATATTTATATACAGGCATAAAAGCAATTTTTCAAAAACGTGCGCTGCTTTAAGGCTGATGACCGTTATACTTTTGGCCGTATCAATACTTAACCCTAAAATAAGT